>QHMS01000039.1 GCA_003217895.1 Verrucomicrobiota bacterium | reverse complement strand
CTCGCACTACTCAGCGGGCTGTGCATTCACCGCGCCCTGGTCCTACCTGAACCCGTGGCAACCGAGTGGGGCCTCAGCATTTCGCGAGGTGAAAAAATCCGTTGGGTCGAAAACATGAGCCAGCTCCATCAGGTCCAAGCATGGTTTCGTGAGCATCTGCTCATCGCGGGAGCTATCTGCGCGACGGGCGCGATTTTCTGGTGCTTGTTGGGATTCAGAAAGCCTTTACTCACGCGGTTGTTGTTCCCAGTTACCTGCGTCGGTCTGATGCTCGATTTAATTTGGTTCACGCAAAAGCGACAGCCTCAATGCGACCCGGCCTTGTATTATCCGCCTATCCCCGCCTTGGAGCAGACCGCGCGAGCAAACCCTGGACGTATGGTTGGCAATGGCTGCCTGCCACCCAATTTGGCAAGCATGGCAGGGCTGCGGGACATCCGCGGATACGACGCAGTAGATCCGGCGAATTTCGTCGAACTTCTCACAAGGGCACCCCAAGCCAAGAACAACAGTCCGAGTTACGCGATCACTGAGAACTTGGTTCCTAAGATCACTTTCTTCGGCAATGGCGATATTCAGCTTCCGGCCGTTCTCGATATGCTCGGCGTGCGCTATGTCATCTTTCGCGGCCAGCCGTACACTAACGCACGCCCGCTGTTTACGAGCTTCGATTATTATGTTGTCGAGAACATAAATGCCTTACCACCAGTCTTCATTCCACGCCGGGTCAAAGTGGTGCCTGACCATGATGAGCGGTTGCGCGAACTGGAGTCGCCGAATTTCAATCCGCGCGAAACCGCATTTGTCGAAACTCCGGTTGAATTGCCGCAGGAATCTCGCGGCGAGGCCGAGATTCAGAAGGAGACACCGACGAGAGTCAGAATTGAAACCCGGATGAAAACCGCTGGACTGGTGGTCCTGACCGATCTTTGGGACAAAGGCTGGCGAGCGTATGTTGACGGCAAAACCGTGCCAGTCCTGCGGGCCAACCACGCGGTTCGCGGGGTCGTGGTGCAGCAGGGGACGCATGGCTTGGAATTCCGTTATCAGCCGGCAAGCTTCACGTGGGGAATGTGCGCTGCCGGTCTGGCTGGGCTGACCTTACTGACGTGGGCTGGGTTTGCATGGCGGACAACGAGAAAGGAACCGGCGGCAGATGACCGCGTTCAACCACGAATCCCGCCTCAGAGGCGGGACGAATAGACACGGATGAGCGCAAATTTCTCGTCCTCGTCGTCGTCCTCGATTTTCCGGTTTTCGATTACGGCGACGAGGACGATTTACCTCGGTCTGGGCCGCTGTGCACGTTCGTGCCCGGCCCCGGTTCAACCTGGGTCGCTGCGGTTCAGTTTTTGCCCTTCGCTCCTGCCCTAAGTTTGATCAGGAAGTTCCTCAGGATGCACCTCGGAAAAGCAAAAAAGTATCCGCTCACGACGTCCGGCAAGGTAGCGCGGTAAAACGGATCCGCCCGCATCTTCCGAAAAAAGCTCCGATCGTAAGCCGCCTGTTTTAGACCCAGTTTTGCACTTACTGAATTCGCTGAGATTCGGAACGCAGCTAAGCGGCGTTGTTCCATAAACGCGTCGCCGTGCTTGAGCAATTCGGCCCAAAAGGCGAGATCAATCATATAGGGATTGGCAGGATCGAACATGCCGGACTTTGACAGCACGTCTCTTTTGAACAGGCCGACGACAGGTTCTCCGATCAGGTTGGCGCCCCACCGCACGCAATTGCGGATCAGTTCTTTTCCTCCATTGAGGCCCGACGGAAAGCGAGGCTTCCTTTGCAACACGATTTGGCCGTTGGCGTTGATAACGTCAGTGTTGCAGACAGCCAGAACCGCTCTGGCATTGCCCGGTTTTTCCAGTGCCTCGATTTGGCAGTGAAGGCAGTCCGGATAAAGCAGATCGTCAGCGCCCATCACTTTTACGTATTTGCCCGTGGCCAGAGACAGCGCCTTGTTCCAATTTCCGGCGATTCCAAGATTGGTTTGGTTTTCCACCAGTCGAATTCTTCGGTCGCCGAACTTTTTTACGACAGAAATCGTCCGGTCAGTTGAATGATCATCCGTGACAATGATTTCAAAATTGGAGCATGTCTGGTGCAGCACGCTTTCCAACGTGGAGCCGATAAAATGCTCGTTGTTGTATGCAGGGATACAGATGCTGATCAGAGGCCCGGAACTCATTTCTCTAGCGTTCCACGCTTAAATTCATAGGAGCGATGGCATGTAGTATCGAGAGTCGAAGACTTCCGCCAGTTTTGTTAACTTAATCCGAACCTGTGAGTTTCCCCCAACCCTTAAACCACTGGCCGCAGAAAATAATTCCTTTTTGTTTTTTGCGACCAGGTTTGGCCACGTTTTCTGGCAGTTGCAGTTACTACCGCTTTAGCAGCTCCGTGGGAAGGGCCCTGACACTCAGGATGGACTAGTGAACCCAAGAGTCAGTGCTCTCCCTCGCAGATCTGACATCTCGCGCGGGTATCGGAACTCCGGCAACTTCTTTCAATGTGTAGATCGGTCGGCCCTTCACTTCTTCGTAGACTCGGCCGAGATATTCGCCCAGAATTCCCAGGCAGAGCAACTGCACGGCACCAAAGAAGAAGATGGCGGCGGTTATAATTGTAAAACCCACCAATGGCCCCGGCTGCCTTAGAATTCGCCAGTAAACCACCAGCACAATCATGATAAGCGCAAAGAGGGCTGCCAATAATCCCAGGTAACTCGCAATGCGCAGCGGCACCCGCGAAAACGAGATGATGCCATCGAGCGCCAGGCTGAGCGATTTGCGAAATGTGTACTTAACATCACCCCCAAACCGCGGATCACGTTCGAATGTAACTGCGGTTTGTCTAAATCCGGTCCATGCTCGCAATCCGCGCAGATAACGTCCGCGTTCCGGAAGTGTGTTGAGAATGTTGACGACTCGTCGATCCATCAGACAAAAGTCTCCCGTATCTGACGGGATATCTACATCCGTCAGCAAACGCAATATCCGATAGAAGACATAGGCAAGTGCCCTCTTGACGCGTCCTTCGCGTAGCCGGCGAGTACGTTGTGCATAGACCACGCCATAGCCCTCGCGCCATTTCTCGATCATTCTTGGTATTAGCTCGGGAGGATCCTGTAAGTCAGCATCCATCACAATCACGGCATCCCCCTGAGTGAATCGCAGGCCTGCCGTTACGGCTATCTGATGACCAAAGTTACGAGCGAAACTGATGTAACCCAACCTCGGATCCTTGCGCTGAAGGTCGCGCATCAACTCGAGCGAGCGATCGCAGCTGCCATCGTCAACCAGAATAATCTCGACGTCGTCGTTCAGGCTTTCAGACATCAGGTTCAATCTCCGATAGATTTCGGGAATTGATTGTTCTTCGTTATATATTGGAATTACGAATGAGTAGACCGGGGTCATCGGATCCCTGAAAATAAATTAAGCAGGGAAAGGAGCGAGGAAATTCTTGGAGGAATGCCATCACGCGGCGGATGCTGGTCTCGCCCGCGAAGATTCCCCTTTACCGTTTGACAAGAGAAAAGCTGAATGGGATTGGAACGTCGATTTCGAATAGAGCATCGCAGAATCGGGCCCCGAGTCGTCAGATATTTTGAGCGCAGTTAGAATTTGATAGGACCTGCCATGAATCAACATTCCAAGAGAGGCAGCCAGGCAAATGGAAACAGTGTGGACGAAGTGCGGCGCGGCACCACTCGCCCAGCCGCGGTGGTCGCGATTGTTCTGTGCGTAGGTTTCGCTGTTGCGATGGTCGCGATTTGGCAATTCCGGGAACCACGATCGCACCAGGAAATGCAGACCCAACCGAAGGCTGCAGTTCAAACTGAAATCCCGGAACCCGAGGCGGTTTCACCTGTCTCGGTGCCAGATCGCGAAGAGTGGCTAGAGCCTTCGACCTTTAAGCCCGTCTCCCAAGCCAATCCTGCAGCTCGCCAGTTGATGGACGATCGCGTCAATTCGCCGCTCAACTCTCCGGCCAATTCTCCGACTCCCGTCCAGGATGACCAAAACTACGACTTTTCCCATGATCTGAACGCGGAGACGGTCACGTTCGAGACAGTCAACCCCGGCAATCAGGTTCCAGGTCGTATGACGGCTACGATCACCGGCGCCTTCCGTGGCAACCGGCTCTCAGATGGGGAATCTCCTGTTGGTTCGCACCTTCACGCCGATCAGCAGGCGACCTTCAGTTTCGTCCCTGATGATCGGTATTCGCCCAGCTATTCCGCGACGGTCAGGAGGTTGACAATTGACGGGGACACCACCAACGATTCCATTCACCTTGACTTCGGAGTCACGGCCACGGCGTCAGATGGATCGTCGCAGAAGTTTATGCTGAGGGAAGTAGTCACGATTACCGAAGATGGCGCACAAGTCACATTTGAGCAGTTGAAATGAAAACGTTGCGCTCGCGAAGCAGAGTGCACCGTCAAAACATCCACAACAGCGCTAGATGAAGGACTCCGGACGCAACTGATCCTTTTCGCTAAGAAGGTTCGATGTCGCGCATAATCTTCAGGGTTTATCGTTGGCTGCTGCGTTGAACTGCGCCGACGCTGTAGGCAAAAGGCATTCGGCCCGGGCTTTTAAGAACTAATAAGGAAGCCACATGGTAAGCGAAATATCGGAATTCGGTTCGGGATATGCCGCCGAGCAACTACGACGCAGCCGTCATCCGCTCCGGCGCTTGATCAAGAAGTTCTATCTCGATCGCGTGCTGCGGGAGCTGCGTGGCCCGACTATCGATTTCGGCTGTGGCGCCGGGCAGTTGCTCGCACGCTTGCCGGCGGACTCGGTCGGGCTCGAGGTGAATCCGCATCTCGTGCAGGCGCTGCAGCAGGCGGGGATGAATGCGCGTTTGTACGATGCATACAGTGACGACTTCTCGCTGAGCCAGCTTGAGGTCGGACGTTACGAATCATTCACGATATCGCATGTACTCGAACACTTCGACGACACGGCTGCCGTGATGCGCAAGCTCTGGCGCGCTTGCGCCCGGCTCGGAGTGACGACCGTCGTTGCCGTCGTGCCCGGCGCCAGGGGTTACGCCTACGATTCGACGCACAAGACCTTCGTTACGCAGGCATGGCTGCGCCAGAACGGCCTTTCCGAATGCGAAGGTTTCGTGCTGGACAAAGCCGAATATTTCCCGATCGATGCCGAAGCCGTCGGCAACTGGTTCGTATTTCACGAACTGCATCTGGTTTACCGGCGGAAGCCGTAAATGAGTGGGCCGGATACCTTCTGGGCGCGCCGCATTGCGCCTCTGCTGCGTCCGCAATTCATGCGTTTCCTGGCGGTAGGCGCGGCGAATACCGGATTCGCTATACTCGTTTATTGGGCGATGCTTTGGGCCGGCCTCGCGGTGCCGCTGGCGAGCCTTGCTTCCATCGTCGTCGGTATCCTGATCAGTTTCACCACGCAAAGCCGGTTCGTTTTCGACAACCGCGATCCGTGGAAGCTGCTGCCGTATCTCATTGTGTGGTCGATTCTGTACGCGTTCAACCTGGGGCTGATCTGGTTGTTGATGCGCTGTGGCCTCGATGCTTACGCCGCCGGTTTTCTGTCCACGCCGGTGACGGTCTTGTTATCCTATTTTTTGCAGAAAACTTTCGTGTTTCGTGCATAGGGCGCGACATAGGCCTAACGAGAATAAGCTGAGGCGATCTGCGGATTCTGCAGCTCCTCGGGTTAAGCTCTTCCAATGAATGGTAGCGTCCGCGGAGATTACCGGAGGATTCCCAACTAGGCATGTATGCCTTGGCCAGTGCGAGTAGTTGCGAACGCACCCTCTTTAGCGTGTTTGGCCCAAATCCTGCCGCTGAAAATCCAAGCGATAGAAATGCACTCGCACAGGCGGCGACTTGTATTGGCTTGCTACTTCTTTCCCGCCATCAGTGCTAATGCGGGCGGAGGTCACCTCAAGATCAGCCAATTCACGCTGCCAATTCGTCGATGCCAGGCTGAAAAAAGACTGGCGATTCTCCACGAGAGGCGACAGCAAAAAACCGGCGCGAGCCATCGCCGTTATCAGGCGGCCGCCATACGCTCTCCCGCTACGAGTGAAAACAGTGAGCGAGACACGTGGTGGCCGATAAAGCGTCGTCATAACATTTCCCCACAGGGACCGCGCGATGTCTATTCTTACCCAGATCGGACCGCCGCTCATCGACGGAATGTTGATCCCTTCATCGAACTTCGCCACAGTTTCGACAATCGGGATCAACTCATAGTGCCTGGGCGTTACTGACTTCTCCATCAGAATGTATTGCCCGGCCATGCGTTTGATATCATAACGGGTAAACAATTCCGGACAGGAAAGACTGTCATCCTGGGACGGAAAGCGGCCATCAATAGTCCAGACATCAAACAAGATATGATCGGCTGCCCGGTCGCTGCGAAGGTGAGCCGCGTTCATCTCTGCCAGGGCAGGCGTGTAAGCGGAGAAGCTTTGGAAGACAGGCCGCGGCCGGCAGGTGAGGCCCTGCGGCAGAGCAACCGTCTGGCTAAGCGGATAAACATCTGCGCTGCCGTGTATGTCCAGGTTGGCAAATTTTTCTGCACTCAAGCCGGCGGCGTACGTGTTATAGGCGCGGAAGGAGTGTCGCCTATCCTCAAGGAACTCGCGGAAAGTCTTCGTCGGTGCGAGCAAGTTCTGCACTTGTAATTGCTGGGCAAGAACCGAAAATAATCCAACGTTTGCGTAGCGTCTCAAGCTGAGCGAAGCGAGGGGCGCTGCGAAAATCAGCGGCAGCAGAACCGCGGGAACGAGCCACCTGCGCCTTGAAATCGGTTTTGATCTGCTTGCGCTGGCCGGCTTCGCCCTCCATGCCTTTGAGGATGGCGTTCTCGCTCTTGCCGCGCTTCTGGAAATATTTTGCCCCGTCCTGGAGCGATTTTTTTCAGTCATCGAGCGGTTTTTGTTCGTCGTCGTAATTGGCGCGAGCGGTTCTGGCGGCCCTGCGTTTCCTGATCGGCCAGCGCTTCGGCGCTGGTGATCTCTCCTTTGCAGCGTCGTTCCCGCGTGTCGTGCATCGTCTGCAAACCAAGCAGCTGGCAGCCAGAGCAATGCCGCAAGCAAGAGCAGGTTTGTCTCTGGAATTTCGTGCATATCGTGTCGCACATAGCCGTGTTTGAAGGCGGCGAACACGATGAACGCGAACCCAAGCAGGGGGAGAACTCCGAAAAGCCGGTGCTGTTTGCATGTGACATATCCGACCAAAGCGCACACCGCTATGGCCACTTCCCAAAATCGGATAATGTCCACTTTATCCGTTGGTTGCTGCAGCATCATGGCTTCCGTATAACCGCTAACGATTTCGGATGCGCCGCGTAGGTACAGACCAAACCCAGTTATCCCCTGACCTGCTAAAACCCAAAAAAAGAAGATGCCCCCCGCAAATGCCAGCACGATCCATGGAAATCGACGCTGCCGGAAGACATTATCCGCGGCGATAATCAGGACAGTCACGATCGCAATCGTAAATATGCTGCTTTTGATCAGGCTCAAGAGTGCGAGCGATACGACCAGCATCGCCTCGGTCAAGGTGAACGCGCGTTCCTCCACGGAAAAATGCAGTAGCAGGAGGAGAACAGGCCACGCGGTCAGGCGCGCATCTATTAATACGTATGCCGTTATGCTAGCCAGCCCGATAACCGCCATCATCCATAGCCAGGAAACCAGAGGGTTTTTGAAGAAATGGGTGACAACGCGCCACGCCGCCCACCAAAACACAACGGCAAGAACAACCCACACAACGACCGAAATCAAATA
>QHMS01000326.1 GCA_003217895.1 Verrucomicrobiota bacterium | reverse complement strand
AACGAAATTTAACCACGAAGGACACGAAAAACACGGATAATTGAGTGGATGGAGACATAACAATCACTGCATCGCCGACAGAGCATTGCGCACCTTTTGCTCGATCAGATCGCGAACTTCGTTGAAGTCGGCTGGCGGCAAATTCTTCGGGTCGGGGATTTGCCAGTCCTCACGCTGTTTTGCGCGAACGAACGGGCACGCATCTCCGCAGCCCATCGTTGCTACAAAATCGTATTCGACTTGCGGGATCTCATCGAGCGATTTCGGTCTGTGTCCAGACAGATCATAGCCGACCTCACGCATCGCTGTGATCGCTTTCGGATTCACCTCGCTCGATGGCTGCGATCCGGCGCTGTAAGCTTCGACGTTTTCGCAGCCGTGGATCCGCGCGAATGCCTCGGCCATCTGACTGCGGTTCGAGTTCTCCACACACGCAAACAGCAGTCTTTTGGTCGCCACGGGTTGATCTTCCGGTTTCAACGCGTCTTTGTCGATGTGCTTGCTCGCGATCTCGGCAAAACTAAATTCCACTTGTGACCACGGAGGATTTCATCGCGCAACTGCGGCGCGCGCCTAAGAAACCGCTTTTGTTTGTCAATGCCGACGGCGACACGATTCACGCCGGGTATCATTTGACCGAAATCAAAGCGGCGAAATTCGATACGGTTGATTGCGGTGGAGAAAAGAACCGTTGGAGTGAAACGATCATGCAACTCTGGGTCCCGGCGATTGAGACTAGCGAGCAATTCATGACCGCGGGAAAGTTTTTGAGCATTTACGAAAAAGTCAGTTCCATGATTGACGTCGATCCTGCCGCGGAAGTGCGGTTTGAGTACGGCGACGAGAATTTCTTTCCCTCGAATTATCACGTCGACTCAGTCATGGACCAAGCTGACGCGTTGCGGGTCGAGCTGCGGCCACCGCAAACGACATGCAAAGCGCGCGACCGCCGCGCTGCCGGGGCGACCTGTTGTTGCTGACACACACCTGAATTTCCGCTGAGACAGCCCCGAATGCGTTCGGGGCTACAGCATCACCAGGTCGCCGCGGCGACCGATCCCCGGAATCGCGGAGTTTTAAGCGACGGGAACGACCGTAATCGGCACTTCGACGGGAGGGGTCTCGGCCTTGTCGGTGATCAGCTTGCGCAGGAACGGATTCAGCACGACGAGCGCAATTCCAACTGCGAGAGTAACGAGGCCGAGCTCGGTGAAAAGTTTCGCATATCCGGCATTGGTTGCGGACGGCGTAGTACCAACCGGATTGGGGATCATTCCCGAAAAGTCGCCTGCAAAGAGCGACGCCAGGCCAGTCCAAAGCATCCAACTGCCCATCATGATGCCCTGGTATCGCTTCGGCGCGAGCTTGCCGATCATTGCGTAGCCGATTGGAGAGATGAGCAACTCGCCGATGCTTTGGAGCACGTAACTCCAAAACAACCACGCGAACGCGCTTTTGCTGTCGCCGCCGGCCAGCTTGATGCCGAGCGGCAGAATAAGAAAGGCGAGCGCCATCAACAGCAGCGACGCCGCGAACTGCCGCGGGATGTCGATGCGCCAACCGCGTGCGCGCATGCGGGTGAACAGCGCCGCGAGCAACGGCCCGCCGAGCACGATGCAAACGGTGTTGATATTCTGGATCCACTGCGGCTGAATCGTCACTGGACCCATGACCAAGTTGACGTTGTTGACTGCGAACAGCATCAGACCGTTCGGCGCCATTTGATAGAGCGACCAGAACATCAGCGAGCCGACCGTGAGAATCAGGTACGCCGTCATGTTCCGCTGCTCGCGGCGATCGTGGTGGCGCACCGTGAGATAAATCAGCATCAGCGCCACCGCGCCGCAGATTCCCTTAATGATCGTCTCTGTCCCGCCCGGCCGCTGGAGCATGAACCACACGACGGGGACCAGGCCGATGAGAATGCCGATGCCCGCGAGCTGGCGGAGCCGGAACTGCTTCGGCGTTTTCTCGAGCAATGGCGTGTTTCGATCGGTCAGCGTCTTCCAGTTGAAGAAGGCAAGAATGATGGCGACGAAGTTGCCGAGCGTCGCGAAGATGAAAAGGCTCGAGTAGCTCTCGGTGGCCTGGAAATGTCCGGCGACGCTGAACCCGACGAAAAAGCCGACGTTCATGCCGGCGTAGTTCCAGAGGAACGCGCCTTCGCGGCGCGGGTCCTCCGGCGTGAAACGCTGCGTGAGCATCATGTTAATGCAGGTGACGTTCAGGCCGCTGCCGGTGAGGAAGAGGGCGAGACCGACGTAGAAGAGCGCGAGCGTGCCGGTGGCGATACACGCGCAGCCGAACACCTGCAGCGCCATGCCCCCGACAAACAAGTTGCGGTTCGAAAGGAAGCGGCCGCCCAGATAACCGCCGAAG
>QHMS01000325.1 GCA_003217895.1 Verrucomicrobiota bacterium | reverse complement strand
GTATTTAAGAACGCGGGGTCGTAGCTCATCACGCCGAAATCCTCAGGGCTTGTCTTGATCTGACGTAAATCCGCGGCCCGAACGGCACCCTTGGAAAGCGCGAGCTCGTACTTAGCGTCGGTGCGTTTGTCCGTTATGCTCAGAGCTTCGTTTTCCATGAATTTCCCTCCCAAGTCTGAGATTAGTTGTTGAACGCCACTCCAGCAACCCTCGTTAAGGGCAAGCGCGCGGAACCTTCATTAGATTTTGTTCGGCAATCTTGCACAAGACGCTGGGTTGAGCGCCGATACTTTTACGTGAACCTCGACGTTAGGGCATGAAACGAGCGACTCGCGACAAGACGGTCCCGATATGGTCGCACTGGTTGATGTTGATCGTCACCGGTGTGTTGTTCGTGCTGGTGGCGATATTCGTGGATCTGAAGCCTGTGGTGGATGAGAATTTTTTCTTTTCAACTAGTGACCCCGGGATCCGCCAAACCAAAAAGATCGAGCGCCGTTTCCCTTCGCAGCCGGAAGTGATTCTGGCAGTGTCGTCGCGCGATATTTCTTCGCAGCGATATCTGGGTCGAATCCAGAAACTCACGCAACGCGCCCACACCATCGGCGGAGTGAACGCGGTCAAGAGCCTGACCGAAGGTCCGAAAAGTTTTGACGACGCGCTAAAGAGCCCCTTCTGGAGCCGGTTGTTGATCGCATCCGATCGGAAGTCCAGCAACGTGATCGTTTTCATGAAAGGCAAACACACGGAACAGCCGATCCAGCGTCTTGAACAGATCGTGCATGAGCTGGACGCGGCCGATTTTCGGATTCATATCGCCGGCCCGCCTTACGTGGTGGAAATGCTTCGGCGCAGCCTCGCACACGATTTCCGCTATTTCAGTCTCACAGCGGTGGTGTTGTTTGGCCTAACGATGGCTGCATTGTTCCGATCAGTCCGGCTGTTTGTGGGAATGCTCTGCACATGCGCGAGCGCCGTTTTATTGACGCTGCTCGTGCAATCAATGCTGGGTCAGAAGATCGGAATCCTGACGGTCAATCTCGGCACGATCGTGTTCGTCATTGCCTTGTCGCACCTGGTTTACATGACATTCAACTGGCAAACGCTCGCTGATTGCGCGCATCGCATCGGCAAGAAGTCGCCGGACCTCGCGACGGACGCACGACGCATGACTTTTCCGCCTTCGTTCTGGTCGATGGTCTGCGCGTCGTTAGGCTTCGCCAGTTTGTTGATTGTGCAGGCCAAGCCGCTGCGTCAGTTGGGATTTGGTGGCGTGCTCGGCACAGTGGTGGCGTTTGCTTGTGCCTATCTGATGTATCCGGCGTTCCTTCGCTGGGCTGTGCCGCGCAAAAGTAAAATCGTTGAGGCAGAACCTACACACGCATTTTGGTCGCACCGTTTTGGACTGCTCTCGTTAGGCGTCATTTTACTTGGCGCGGTCTTGGGGCTGGGCCTGGTCAACGTGAACACCGACCCAAGTCTCTTCGAATATTTTAAGCCCAATCAACCATTGCGCGACGGCATAGAATTTGTCGATCGCACGGGCGGCTCGAATCCGCTCACGCTGGTCGTCTCCTCGTCAAACGGCAGCCTGCTGAATACGGACGCGGCTTACGAAAAGATGTGGAGGCTGCACGGCGCGCTGGAGCATGAGAAAGACGTCGGGACGGTGATTTCATTGCCCACGCTTCTGGCTGAAGGCGACCGCGTGCCATTTTCATTTCTTATCAGCTACGAAAAAATGATGGAGATCATGTCTCAACCCAAGTACGCGCGGATATCGAAAAGCTTTGTGACAGATGATCGCAAGGAAGCTGTGTTCATGCTGCGAATGATCGAGGCGCGTCGCACGAAATATCGTGTCGATGTTGTGAATGATCTTCGTGCGGTCTGCCGCAAGTACGGTTTCAAGGCAGACCTCGTCGGCGGCATTTATTATTTGCAAGGGCGACTTGCCAAGCTGGTCGCTGAAAGCCTGATGACCGGTTTATTCTGGCTGAATCTGTTGTTCATCGTCATCGCGTGGGTCGTCGCGCGGTCTGTGCGCGGCGCAGTGGCGATGATTGCGAGCCTGACGCTTGTGCCGCTGTCGATGCTGGGCGGCATCGGCTGGTTTCATGTGCCGGTGGACATTATTTCTGCGCCGGCCACAAACGTCTGTATTGGCATCGCGATTGACTCGATGATCCACCTTGTGTTTGGCGTACGGCGCGCACAACGCGACGGTAAGAAAGGCTGGGACACCTGGGTCTCCGCGCGCGAAGAACAATGGCGCGGGATTGTTTATTCCGACGTGATCATTGCCGCCGGTTTCGCCATTTTCGTGCTGTCAGATTTTCCGCCGACGCAACGGTTCGGTCTCGTGGTTTTGGCTGGATGCGTTATCGACATCCTGGCAAATCTATTCGTCCTGCCGCTGCTCGGCGGCGCTCAATTGAAAAAGCGCGATTGAGATGCGGCTGGGATGCAATAACTTGGAGGGCGATGGAGTCCGCGTTTTACCAATCGAAATCTGATCAGCCGCATCCGGCGCGGGCGCGCACGCTCATTAAGGCGCATCCTGAGATTCGCCAATTGATGGTGCGCAATCCATGGACTGCGTTGCTCGCGGTTTCGATCGTGATCCTGCAGACGTCGATTGCATACGGAATGGGCACGCTTGGTTTTAGTTACTGGTGGCTCAGTCTGCTTATTGCATTTTGCATCGGCGCGTTCGCGAATCATGCCAACTATGTGATCATACATGACGCGACCCATAATCTGATTTTCCGGAGCCCAAGCTGGAATAAAATGGTCGCCATCATCGCCGATCTTCCAAACCTGATGCCGGGCGCGATGGGTTTTCGCGTTTATCATTTGAAGCATCATTCGCATCAGGGCGACTACGAATGGGACGCGGACCTGGCGAACCATTGGGAGGCGCGCTTGGTGGGCAACAAATGGTATCGGAAGGCGATCTGGCTGATGCTCTTTCCGTTCTTCCAAGTGACACGCCCGCCTCGATTAAAGGCAATCAAGATGTGGGACCGATGGTTCACCACCAATCTCGCGTGCGCGGTCGCGTACGATGTGGCGATTGTTTATTTCTGTGGCTGGGCGGGATTTCTTTATCTCGTTTTCGCGTTTTTCTTTTCCATTGGTCTGCATCCTGTGGGTGCGCGCTGGATCCAGGAGCATTACACCTACGATTTCGACCAAGAGACGTTCAGTTATTATGGGCCGATCAATCGCGTCGCGCTGAACATGGGTTATCATAATGAACACCACGATCTTCCGTCGATCCCGTGGAACAACCTGCGGAAGCTACGCGCCATGGCGCCGGAGTTTTACGAGAATTTGAAATATCACTCGTCGTGGAGCCGGCTGTTGTTCCAGTTCGTTTTTGACAAGCGGTACAGTCTGTATTCGCGAGTTGAACGAATCAAAGAAAAGGCGGTGCCTCAAGCAGCTCCAGGCATGAGAGATAGTCGGACTGGCAATCTTGATCTCAGTGCCCGGCCCATTAGTTTTTAGTTATGGCGGAGCGACTCTACGTCTCGAACAAGGACGAAACGGTTCGAATGTTCGAGAGCGATTTCATGGAATTGTTTTCGCGGGTGCACCCGGCAACTCCGCTGGTCCTTTACCTGCCGGTTGTGGGCTTCATGCTTTACATGGCGCTGTGGCGGCAAAAATTATCGCTTTTCGTTGTCGCAGGATTTTTTCTCCTGGGCATTCTGCTCTGGACATTGGTCGAGTACCTCATCCAT
>QHMS01000216.1 GCA_003217895.1 Verrucomicrobiota bacterium | reverse complement strand
CACGTGCACATGCAAACCAAAAATGAGATTCGCACGTGCGAGCAACTGCATGTCTTCGATGATCTGCTTGTAGCGTTCGCCTTCGGTGATGTGCTGGTCGCGCCAGTGCGAAAAGGGGTGTGTGCCGACGGATGCGATTTTTAGTCCCGCTTTGGCCGCGAGATCAGCCAGCTTGCTGCGAAGATCAATCACATGCGCGCGCGCGTGCTCGATGGAATCGCAAATCTCAGTGCCGAGCTCGACGACGGACTGGTGCATCTCGGGCTTGATCTGTTCTTTGAGCACAACCTTGCCGCCCTCGAGGATTTCCTGAATATGCGAGCGCAGCTCGCGCGTCTCCGGATCGACGATCGCGAATTCCTCTTCAATGCCGAGAGTAAATGTGTGGTTTTTCGCGCTCATGGCGGGGTGCAAATGTTCCTCAAAAACCATGGGCTGTCATCCCGAGTCGCGAAGACGACGAGGGATCTCACAGAAGTTATCGGATCACCCTAACATCCCAGCGTGACGCTCGATCTGTTGTGAGATCCTTTGCTTCGCTCAGGATGACAGCGAAATGGTGATCACAGGTCTTAAGCCAGATCGCTTTTCGTAACTGCGGCTTGAAGGAATTTGCCCCAGCTCAGGTTGTCGCGGTCCGGGACGTGCTCGCGCCCTTTACGGATGGCCATTTCCGAAATTGCTTCCACGACCCATTCGAAATTGTGCTGGCCAATCCACGCAGCTTCGCAATCGGGCGCAGGATTGCAAAAGTCGATCGCGACCGGCACGCCATCGCGCATGGCAAACTCCACCGTGTTCAAATCGTAGCCGAGAAACTGATTCAGTCGGAGCACGCCTTCCTCGACTCTTTGCAAGATCTCTTTCGGAGCGTGCCACTCAGTTTGGTAACGCAGATGAAACGGATTCCGTGGCTCGTAGGGCATAATTCGGACGTGGCGCTGATCGATTGAGTAACAGCGAAAGTACATGTCGAATTTAATTTCCTCCTGCAACATCATCACCAACTGGCCGGTGTCGGCATAGGCTCGGAAGAACTCTTCACGATTGTGCACTCGATAGACGTTCTTCCACCCGCCACCGATGAACGGTTTGAAAAACGCCGGCCAGCCCACGTAATTGAAAATGGCTTCCCAATCGAGCGGGTAACCAAGATTGCGAAACGATTTTTCGTTCGTGTCCGGTGGCAGTTGGTTTGACGGGAGCAAAACCGTGCGCGGAACTGCCACGCCAATCGTGGTCGCCAGCGCGTTGTTGAAAAATTTGTCGTCGGCGCTCCACCAAAATGGATTGTTAACCACCGCGGTGCCAGTTAGTGCTGCATTCTTGAGCCACGCGCGATAGAACGGCACGTCTTGTGAGATACGATCGATCACCACGTCGTAACCGCACGGTTCCCCCTGGATAACTTTATCAATCCTGACGAACTCCGCGGCAATATCTTTGCCGCCGGTCTTCTGGTTCACCCGCTCGACAAACGCCGGCGGAAAACTCTGTTCCTGTCCAAAAAGAATTCCGATTTTCTTCATAGTAAAATTGAACCGCGGATTTCGCGGATTACACGGATAGCCGCAAAATGGAAAGCTTGAACAGCGAGGACTCCGCGCTATCTCATTAACACCCGGCTTGAGCCCGGTGCTTTCCGCGAAGCGCAATGAAGCCGTTTTAACGGCTTTGTCCAGAACGGGAGTTTGAATCGATACCGGTGCTCGTTACGGTAACCCATGGTTAAGAAACTACTGCACACGCGCTATCGCGTACATGACTTGGCGAAAACCGTCTCGTTCTACAAGGAGGTTCTCGGGCTCGATGAGATTCGGCGTCAGACCTCGGGTCGCGGATCGCAGCTCGTTTTTTTGAAAGCGCCCGGTAGCGACGAGGAAATTGAGATTTGCAAATTTGACGAAAGCGGGCCGGTAGTGGTCGGCCCCGATCTCACCCATCTCGCCTTTGAAGTGGACGACCTCGAAAAGTTCGCGAAAGAGGCGGCGGCAAAGGGTTACCCGTTATCCGACGGACCGCATCCGAGTGGCATCGGCAAGATTGCTTTTGTCGATGCGCCTGAAGGATACGAGATCGAACTGATCGAGCGGGGAGGGAAATCATAAGCAGTGTCATTCCGAGCGGAGCGAGGAACCTGACCATTGGAGCATGGGTTACACAAATTACCATGCGTGACGCCGGAGCCTTCGAGAGATCCTTCTCCAGCAACTGCGGGATCAGGATGACACTCGGCCGAGCGCAGATGATAGTCGTAGCGATTGTGCTCCCGAATGTGCCGCGACGCTTGCGCGGGCAAAAGTTTTATCGCTAATTCTTCGACCATGAAGTGGCGCAAACGATTTTTCTTCCTTTGCGCGTTGGTCTCAGTGTTCGCGCTGAACGCGTGGAGTCAGGACGCTCCTGACTCGCAAGCGGTGCGGCCGAGCGGGGTCTCCGGCCCGGTTCGAAAAGCAAAAGCGGTCACGGCGAAAGACACAGAAGATGCCGATGTTGAGTCCACTGCCGCTCATAAGACAAAGACGTCTAAGTCCACTCATGCCGCGTCGCACCGGAAGCGCGCAAAAGAAAAAGAAACCGAAGAATCAATCCCCGCGCCGACAGAATACACTCCCGAAGGAATCCCGAAGACCAGCGCAGCCTCCGCGATCGTAGTGGACGCGAATAGCGGCAAAATATTGTACGAAAAAAACGCGGACCAAACCAGAGTCCCAGCCAGCACGCAAAAGTTGCTGACCGCACTCGTTGTGGCTGAGAGCGGTTTTCTGGAGCGGACGGTCACGGTTCAAGTGGTGGATACGCTGGCTGAGCCGGTGAAACTGAACATCAAAGCGGGCGACACATATCAGCGGATCGATCTTCTGCGAGCGCTGCTGGTGAAAAGTCCGAATGACGTCGCGCGATGTCTGGCGCGAGACAATGCTGGCAGTATCGAAGCGTTTGCGGAGATCATGAACAGACGCGCCCAGCAACTCGGTGCTGTGCACTCGCACTTTGTGAATCCGAATGGTTTGCCCATACCCGGACAGTACTCCACCGCGCGAGACCTCTCGCTTATTGCCCGTGCAGCTTATGCGAATCCGACGATACGCTCGATTGTTTGTCTTCCGCAGCTTGTCTTCCGCTACGCCAATGGCCGGACACGCGAACTTGAAAACACGAACAAGCTTCTCAGACGGCTCCCGTACTGCAACGGGATGAAGACTGGTTACACCGACGCCGCTGGCAAATGTTTGATCGCGAGTGGCACGCGGCCCGGCAAAGATGTGATTGTTGTTGTGCTGGGCGATAGCTCCAGCAAGGTTTGGCGCGACGCCTCCGCCTTACTTTCCTGGGGCCTCTTGATGTAAGGCCTTCGCCGCGCGAGCCAGTTTTGCACCCTTTTCACGGCGACGTACGCCAGGCAGGACGTATTGAAACATCGCGCGCAGCCAGCGAAGAAAAAATCGCAGCGCAACGCTGAACGACATTTTTGATTTCCCGCGTGCGCGATCGCGAAAGGCAATGGGAATTTCCTGTACGCGCAGCATGCCGCCGCCGCGCACAACCGTCTCGAAAACAATTTTGAACCCGCTTGTGTGGGGCGCCAGCTCGATCAGCCGAGAACGGCCAATGGCGAAAAACCCGCACATCGAATCGTGCAGGCCGGTGAGCGGGTAGGCGAGCGCTGCGCCTGTTCGCGACAT
The DNA here is from genome assembly GCA_003217895.1 of Verrucomicrobiota bacterium. Classification (GTDB taxonomy): domain Bacteria; phylum Verrucomicrobiota; class Verrucomicrobiia; order Chthoniobacterales; family UBA10450; genus Udaeobacter. The sequence goes on along the minus strand of QHMS01000216.1, from coordinate 4,516 downwards.
GACCCGGCGCCAGATTGGCCAGCCAGGTGTGGATCCACCTTTTACATATCGGCTCCCAACCACCAGGTCTGCGCCGCCAGCGAATAGTGGTGCCAATAAATCCTTGATCCGCTCCGGCGGGTGACTCAGGTCCGCATCCATGACGAGAAGAATCTCTCCTTGTGCCGCACGGGCACCCAACATAATTGCGCTCGCCAGTCCGACGTCTGCTCCGTCTTGTTCGATCAAGCGAATTGGCTGACTCTTCTCTAGAGCACGTATCTCCTCGCGAGTGGCGTCGGTGGAATGGTCATCGACGAACAAAATTTCCCGGAAGGGAACAGCGCACGCAGTAATTTGGGAAACCAGCGGCGCGATATTTTCCTTTTCGTTCAAAGTAGGAACGATGATCGAGACGGAGTGGGGTGGTCTGGACAAATTGGTCATTGCGAAGGCTGAGCCGACGACGGGATTCGAACCCGTGACCTGCGGTTTACGAAACCGCTGCTCTACCAGCTGAGCTACGTCGGCGCGGAGCGGGCAAACATTGCATCCGTGGACAGAGCGAGCAAGCGAGTGGCCAGGCAATCGCTTCCGGCGAGTTTGGAGCTCCATCTTTAGGCGGCGACCTCGGCGCGCGTCCTGCAGGCCGCGTAAACGCGGAACTCCGAACGTCACAGATACGATTGTCTGCGTCACGGAAGCGCAAACGTCTCGCCGATTTCGCGAAGCGCAATTCGCTCGGGAGTTTTGCTCAAGGCCGCTTCGAAGCGTTCGATGGGTTCTCGCATTGGCTCGAAGCTAAGCCGGAAGGTTTGGTGATGAACTGGCATGATGAAGCGCGCTCCTGCCGCGTTTGCCATTTCGATTGCCTGCTCGGGCGTGCAATGTGAGCGTATCCAAGGGTTGTAAGCGCCAATCGACATGATCGCGAGATCGATTGCTCCGTATCGCCGCAGTTCGGCGAAGCTGTCTGTCAATGCGGTATCGCCGGCGAAGAGAATCCAGCGATTATTTCTCTCGATGAGATAACCGTTGTAGCCGCGATAGTCGTCACGCCGCTTGCGCGCGCCCCAGTGTTTCACTTGAATCGCGGTGATCTTGGTTATTTCAGATGAAGTATCAATTGACGTATCCTCATTCCATTTTAGCTCTGTCACGTCGCACAACTTGGTCCATCGAAGAAGGTCGCGTGTCCGCGGAGCGGTGACGACGGCCACAGAAGAATCGAATTGTGAGAGCGTTCGCCAGTCGATGTGATCGAAGTGCGCGTGCGATAAAAGGATGAGGTCGATTTTTGGAAGCTCTTTAAAAGTGAGCGCAGGTGCGGTGAGTCGCTGCGGACCGAGAGTGAACAAAAACGGGACCCGAATCCCTATGCGCTCGAACAAAACAGGATCGGTCAGGATTTTCACGCCGAAGAAATTGATCAGTACGGTGGAATGCCCAAGCCAAGCGACTGTGACCCGCGCGTCGCTCCACCTTGCAGGCTCTGGCTTGATGAACGCCGGCGCGATTGGCCCGCGGCTCTTCAATATTGCTTCGCGCCATAAATACGACGCCCACCGCCGCACCCGTGGATTCCTTAAGTTTGGTTTCGCTGAACTAATTTTCATCTCGGACTGAGCGGTGAGATTAAAATAAGACCAATCTTGTGTCGCGGAGCGTCCGCCGCTCGTATTCAGCCGAGTATCAGAACGCCCGTCATGTGCATGTATCTCCATCAGGCGGTATTGTACTCCGATTCGATACGCTTTTTTTGCAAGATTATTGAACGTGCGTGCTCAGCATTTGTCGAAGCCATCTCCGTGCGTGTATCCCGACAGCACGTCGGGCCGAAAATGCGAGCTCCAACAATTGTCTAGCGGCTGGCATGAGCCGATTGCAGATTTTTTTGGAATCGATGGATGAAAACGAAATTCTAAAAAACGGTGCGCGCGATTGCGCACCACTCCGGTATTGGGGAAAAGGAGCGGTGACGTTGCTTGGTGACTCCGCTCATCCGTGCAGGCCAAACCTCGGTCAGGGTGGTTGCATGGCCCTTGAAGATGCGGTTATTCTCGCAAAGTGCCTTGGTAGCGGCTTGCCGATAGAAGCGGCTTTGCCTCGGCATGAATCACTCCGCTTTCATCGCACCAAGCATATCCAGCAGCACTCGCTCGTGATGGGATACACTGGACAATGGCAAGCTCCGCTTTCGTTAACGGTCGCAACATAGTGATCCGAATGCTTCCGGCGAGATTGATCGAGCGAAATTTGCGCAGAGTATATTCCTACGCGGCGTAAACGAAATGCGTGTCACCATTAGCCCTCTTATCGTCCTGATCGCCTTCGTTAGTTCAGATCTGGCCGGCTCTGATCTGAAATCGGAGGAGGTGTATTCGGCGTGGTTGCAAATGTACGATCTCAAGTTCCAAGACGCCCACATCGTATTAGAACGCTGGCAAAAGAGTCACCCAGATGATTCGCTCGGGCCGGCCTCCGACGCTGCCGCTTACCTCTTCTCGGAGCTGACCCGGCTGGGAGTTCTCGAGTCCGAGCTGTTCACCGATGATAATCGCTTTAAGAATTGGAAAACGTGGGATCCGGACCCAGAGGTGAAAAATTCTTTCACCAAACGAATCAAGCAGGCGGACGGCCTGGCGGACGCAGCACTGCAGAAATCGGGAGGCGATGCTCGCGCTCTGTTTGCAAAAATCCTTACCTACGGACTCCGCGCAGACTACGTCGCGTTGATAGAGGGACGCGGGCTTAAAGCATTGAGCTACACGAAATCAGGGCGCGTCTACGCAAACAGACTGCTGGCGTTGCAACCTAACGCATACGACGCCTATCTGGGCCCCGGCGTTGAGAATTATTTGTTAAGCCTAAAGCCAGTCGCGCTGCGGGTGTTGCTTCGATTCACCGGATCGGAGGTCGATCGCGAGAAAGGCCTTGAGCAGCTACGAAAGACGGCACTCGAAGGTTACTACCTCGAGCCGTTCGCGAAGCTTCTTCTCGCCGTTGCAGCTTTGCGAGACAAGCAGCCTGAAAAGGCCCGCGATATTCTGAGCGACCTTCATAAGCGTTTTCCACATAACGAGCTTTATTCAGTGGAGCTCGATCGCCTGGCAACTCAATGACTAAAAAATGCTGAACTCACAAGTAATCGCCTCGCCGGAATTTGAGGTTGATAATGACGGGAATTTTCGCGCCCAGAACACTTGTCAGCTTCTGCTAAATATTCCTTTAACAGCCTTCCAGAGAGTTCGGGCCGGTTTGGGCGCGCCTGCGCGCGCGACGAGCACGGGGACACTGGCGCGATTCAAGATGCTGCGCGTTAAATCTCCCATGATGTAGTGGCGCAACAGGCCGCGCGCTTGCGACGTGCCGGTCACAATCAAATCGTAATCGCCCTCGCGCGCTTCGTCGAAAACTTGATCGATCACAATCCCGTGCCGAAGACGCACGTCAGCGGGAACGCCAAGGCGTTCGAGTTCTCTTCGTTGCCGGCGCAGATTCGTCCCAAGCTCCGATTTCGATTCGAGCAGCTGTTCGACATTCTCTTCCAGGCGGACCAAGTCGGCGTACATGGCGGGGGGCTCAGCCATGACGTGCAGCAATGTCACTGAAGCATTCACGGCGGCGGCCAGCTTGCCGGTAAATTGTACCGCTGGCTCGATAAATTCTTTTCCGCCTGTGCAAACCAGAAAACGCTTTAATTGTTTGCGTTCGCCAATGGCCACCAGCACCGGCGGCTGAACGGTTTTGATTACTTCGTACGTCTTTTCCGAGCGCCAGTAATGCCCCGTCGCTCCAGTCCACCGCGCACCGATGACGACCAAATCATAGGCGGCTTTTGAGGTTTGGTCGGTAATCTGGCGCACCGGCTCGCCGGATTGCACCATGATATCCACCGATACGCCGCGTCCCTGGAGCGATTGTGCCTGCTCTTGAAGCGTCTCCCGCAAAGGCCCCTGGTCCTGAGCTGTTTCCGCAATTCCAAGCAGCGTGGTCTCAGCCTTGAGTGGTCCAGCCAACGATCCTCCAAGCTGGATCGCTGTTTCGGCCGAAGGCGTTCCGTCGCTGCAAATCAAAATTTTCATTGCTAGAGTTTGTGGCCGGTCATGAGCGTATAAATCACGATGGCCGCGCCGATCAATGGCAACGGGACAAAGGCGAGCCGGATTTTTGGACCGGTAAAATATTGTGTAGCGACTGCGCCGATTTGCGCGCCGATGGCAGCACCGGTGTGCATGACCAGTGCTATGAGAATATCCACGTTGCCTTTGATCGCATGGGTGATCGTTCCATAACTGGCGGAAATGACTATCTCGAACAGATCGGTCCCCACCGCCAGATGCGTGGGAACCCCCAGGACATACACCATCGACGGCATCCGAATGTAACCGGCGCCGCCCCCAAGAAAACCGCTGAAGACGCCTCCAACAAAGGCGACCAGAAGGATTGTCCAGAGCGAAATTCGTATGCCTGAAGTGGGCAGCGTGATCATCGGCCAAATTTTCAGCCGTTGAATACTTCGAGTGACAGGACCGAA
>QHMS01000215.1 GCA_003217895.1 Verrucomicrobiota bacterium | reverse complement strand
TCGTGGATACGCTGGGAATACCAAATAACTGCGGGTTAGGGTACGACTTTCGATTTGCGGACAACCCCTGCTTAGCCGATCACTCCGATTGATTGGTTTTCGAATCGTTTCGTTGATTGAATTTACGATTCAGTTTTCTTGTTGTTTGGCAGGAGCTTGACTGCTATTCGCCGTCGCCGCTGGCGTGCTGGCGAACTTGCTAATTGCTAGTTCGATTGCGCCCGTCAGTCGGTCTCGATACTCCGGTGTGGTGAGTTTCTCCTCTTCAATCCGGTTGACGATAATTCCGCACTCGAGTAGGACAGCTGGCATTTTCGCCGTCTTTAGTACGACTAAATCGTCGAACGCATAGAGGCCCTTTTCCCTGTCGAGAAGAGGTCTATTCTCTTGCTCTGCGTGATGCAAGGTGGGGGTGAATCCTGCATTTAACAACGCGCTACCTAGCGCCGTCGCGAACCGAGCGCTTTCAGCCGCTTTAGGGTTCTTGCGTGAGATGAATATTGAATAACCGTGAAAGTCGTCACAATACTTCTGAATCTTTCCATCGGTTTCCCACTTTTTGAGATACGTATCTTTGACAGAATCGTGATGAATCGCGAGAAAGAGGTCGGCATTTCGCTCATTAGCCACTGCGGCGCGCTTGATCAGATGAATCTCCTCTCCCTCGGGATTAATGATGAAGGAACGAGTAAAACCAAACGATTGGAGCTTCGCGTACAGCTCGGTTACAAGACGGCGATTGAACTGATATTCAGAAACGCCGCGAGCGCTAATTGCACCACCTCTGAGCGGTGAATGGCCTATATCAAGGGCGATCACGAAATCTCCAAGGGCATTCGTTCGCGGAGTTTTCGCAGCAGAGGTTGCCTTGGATGCACGCTCCGGCGCTACTTGCGCTTTCCGACTTTTGGCCAAATCCTCGTCGGACAATGCTTCCTCCGGTTCAACCGCTTCAGGTATCGGGGATTTGTCGAGCCCCGGCCGAGCGTTGGGATGTACTACCTCGCGTTGCGAGATGATCTGCAGCTTCTCGTTTATGCGCCTCAATATCCAATTATTTGTGCTGTGTCCCGACGTTGTCTTTGTATCATTTGCGAGCGAGTAGGACAGATTGAACGTGACAGCGGCACTGCCGTCTTCTTTGGGCGACACGGTAGTCGCCTCAGGTTTGAAGCTCAATATTGGCCAGCGCGCGACGTATTTCTCGAGATCGCTACGTATATAGCTGCGGTCTCGTTGTCCTTCTCCCTCGTAGTCTACCGTCTCCGCAAATTTTGCCACTACCGCCGGGATATCGACGCGCGAGAGTGCTGCGTAATATTCCTTTACGAATTCGGTTCCTTCATCAGCAGAGAGCTTTGTAAGCGGAGCCGCATTCTCCTGGTTCGGCGTTAGGTTGAATTCGGCTGCTCGCGCTCCATAGGAAAACATGCAGATCACCATGCATGAGAGCGTAGCCGCAGCTACGGTGAGGTTTCGCATTGCGCTATTGGCTTTGGTCACACTTTTCATGCGGGGGACTCGCCGAGCGGAACGGACCCCGACAATCTAGCGATTGCGCCGCTGCCGGTCGGTGGAATCGCTATGAACGGTTTCTTTCTCGGAGACTATTTTGAGGGTGCCAGAAGATTTGGACAGTACTAATTCTTCGCTAGTCCGTCCCGTCTTACGTCGATTCGAAGCGATGTCTTGCACCAAAAAACCAGTGTCAAAATAGGCCGTCACGATATCTTGGTGAAGTGAGCGCACTACATGGATATCGCCGATGCTGAATGAGGTGACGGGCCACCGGCGAAAATAGTTGACATAACCATTTCTAATAAATGCCTTGTCGCGTCGTCCGTCCTGTTGGTAATCAACTATATCATCATACTGGGATAACAAGTAATCCAGATCCTTATGTTCAGTAGCGTGGTAGTGGGCGGCTATGAAGGCTTTTACTTCGTCCTCTGTAACGCTGCTGCCGAATGGAGCCGGCTGCGGCGGGGTTGGTGGAGGAGGGACCGCAGCAATGGCCACAAAAGGTGTGGCAGTAGCAAGCGGCGGAACCGCTGCTGCGATGGTGGGCGTAGCAACCAGCCTTTCGACAGCAGCAGGGGCAGGGCTAACTATCGCCATCGACAGCAGTTCTTTAGTAGGCTCGGGCGACGGGCTCGGTTTTTTCTCGGTCGGTTTGAATATCCCCATCTGGTTTAAGGCGACGATCAAACCTGTGAGCGCAGTCAAAATGGTCGCGACGCCTCCCGTGATGGCTGGAAATGTTTGCCACCATTGCTTTGGTTCGTCGCTCATAGGGGAAACTTCAGTTTTACATGTCGACGCCTACAAATGGAACCGAAATGTTAATTGCTATATGGTGATTTCCTGATTCGAGGTCAAGTCTTCAGTAGTCTGAACGCCGCCGTTCAAGGCGACTCAGTTCCTGGCAACGGTGGACATCGATCGAAGTCGCTGCTGACATATGCCGTCAGACGTGTGGCCAGGACGCTGAAGTAAATCGACGGCCCATTTTAAGAGTATGACGACAAGCGCTTGCATAGGCCCCGGGTTTGCATATCGGTGGTAACACTCTCTCAATCCATCTCGCAAACTTCATATGCATCTACGTCTCATAATCTACTTTGTCTCGGCGGCTCTCACGGTGCCGGCTGGGTTCGCTCAAAATGAAAATCAGGCGACTCTAGATCAGTTGGTTTCCAAAAATATTGAAGCAAAGGGCGGAGCCGATGCGCTAAACGCGCTGCAAACCTTGCGCCTGAGCGGCAAGATGTTGGTGCGGCAGGGCCAGATTGAACTGGCCTGTTTGCAAACCAAAAAGCGGCCGGATGAAGTGCGCGACGAAGCGTCTCTTCAGGGAATGACGCAAATCGAAGCGTACGACGGCAAAGAAGGATGGAGAGTGTCGCCATTCTTCGGACGCAAAGATCCAGAGCGCATGTCTGGTGACGACGTCAAGGCGCTGATAGAGGACTCGGAGATCGATGGGCCATTGGTGGATTGGCAGAAGAAAGGCAGCACGGTCGAGTACCTGGGAACTGAGGACGTCGACGGCACGCCCGCGCACAAGCTGAAAGTGGTGCGCAAGAATGGCGATGTGAGTTTTGTTTATCTCGATCCTGATCACTTTCTCGAGATCCGCGTCGTTACAGGGCGAATGAGGCACGGCGCATACGAAGAAGTGGAGACGGATCTGGGGGACTACGAAAAAGCGGGCGGCGTATTTGTTCCAACGTCAATTGAGTCCGGACGCAAGGGCGCACCGGACAAGCAACGAATCATCATCGACAAAGTCGAAGCCAACGTGCCGGTGGACGACGCTATTTTTCATTTCCCCGGCCAAATAAGTCTCCCCCAACCACAGCGCTGACAAATGAGAATATTGAATCACCAAATGCGGTGCGAGAACACTCGTACGCTGCCAAAGCTTTCGCAAAAACGAATCGTAACCTTTTTTGAATTTGCACGCAGCGCTTGTGAAGTACGATGCATACTTGCGTCGCTTTTTCTTTGCGTCGCTCCTGTCTATGCTCAGGAAACGCCTTTTACTTCCTCAACAATCTCCGGCTTGGGCGCGCGTAATATCGGCTCGGCAGCAATGAGCGGTCGTATCGCGGCCATCGCGGGTACACGCGAGCCGTCGGGTAAAATTACACTTTTTGTTAGCGCGGCCAGTGGGGGGATTTGGAAATCTGATGATAGTGGGACGCGATACCGGCCGGTGTTCGACGAACAGCATGTTCAATCGATCGGCGCCATCGCGCTCGATCCAAAAAATTCGAAGAATGTCTGGGTCGGAACTGGTGAATCATGGACGCGCAACAGCGTTTCGATTGGCGATGGAATTTATAGGTCGACCGATGGCGGTGAAACGTGGAAACACGTTGGCCTGGAAAAATCGGAACGCATTGCGCAAGTCGTCGTTGATCCGAGAAATAGCGATACGGTTTTCGCCGCGGTTCCGGGCGCCTTGTGGAGCGATTCGCCCGACCGCGGGCTCTACAAAACGACCGATGGCGGCAAGACGTGGCAGCTAATTCTCAAGGGAGCAAATCTCTCGACCGGATGCACGGATATAAAAATCGATCCAACGAATCCCGACATCATGTTCGCCGCGATGTGGGACTTCCGGCGCAAAGGCTGGGAGTATCGCTCCGGCGGGGACAGTCCGACCGCCCCCTCGGCCAGCGGATTGTTTCGTTCCACTGACGGAGGAACCACGTGGACAGAAATCACGCCCGAGACGAATCAGGGTTTTCCAAAAAAGCCGTACGGTCGGCTCGCAGTAACGATCGCTCCTTCAAACGCGCAACGCGTTTATGCATTCGTCGAATCGCCAGAGAGCGCGTTGTTCGTTTCAGATGACGGCGGAACGACTTGGGACAAGCGCGACAAAAGCCAGTGGATGGTGTGGCGCCCGTTCTACTTTGCGAATCTAATTGTCGATCCCAAAAATCCAGACCGCCTCTTCAAGACCGATGGGTCACTAATTGTCAGCGATGACGGCGGCAAAAGTTTTGCGGTGGTAGGCGGTTTTCAAGGTGCGCACGGGGATGCGCACGACGTCTGGATCGATCCAACCAACACGCAAGTCGTGTTTGTGGGAGACGACGGCGGAATGTGGTACTCGTATAACGGCGGCAGCAAATGGTGGAAAGGCGAAAACCTGCCCGTCTCCCAGTTTTATCATGTTAGCCTCGACGACAACGACCCGTATCGCGTTTACGGCGGGTTGCAGGACAACAGTTCGTGGGTGGGTGACTCGCAATATCCGGGTGGTATCACCAATCATCGTTGGGAAAATATGTACGGCGGCGATGGTTTTTGGATGTTCCCCGATCCGGCTGATCCCAATTACCTCTATGCCGAATACCAGGGCGGCGAGATCGGGCGGGTGAATCGTTACACGCACGAAGCTCGCAACATCAAACCGCGACCGAATTACAAGGAGAAGCTACGGTTCAATTGGAACACGCCAATTGCGCTCTCGCCTAACGAGAAAGGGACGATTTACATTGGCGCGCAATTTCTCTTTCGCTCACGCGACCACGGTCAGAACTGGGAACGGATTTCGCCAGATTTGACCACGAACGATCCGCAAAAGCAGAAGCAGGAGCAATCCGGCGGCGTCACGGTGGACAATTCGTCGGCGGAAATGCACACCACCATTTACTCCATTAGCGAATCGCCCAAACAGAAAGGGCTGATCTGGGTCGGCACGGATGACGGCAACCTTCAACTGACGCGTGATGGCGGGAAGACGTGGACCAATGTCGTCGGCAATGTTCCCGGTTTGCCAAAAAATTCATGGGTCAATTGGGTGCAGGCGAGCAACTTCAACGGCGGAACCGCTTATGCCGCGTTTGATCGACACACTTTTGGCGACATGGCGCCGTATGTTTTCAAGACGACTGATTACGGCAAAACCTGGGCGCCGCTCGCGTCCGCGCAGGACCCGAAAGGTGTTCGTGGATACGCTCACGTGATCAAGGAAGATTTGGTCAAACCCGATCTTCTCTTTTTAGGAACCGAGTTTGGCCTTTGGGCTTCGATCGATGGCGGAAAAAGCTGGGCGCAATTTAAGGGCAACCATTTTCCTGCTGTTGCCGTTCGCGATCTCGCAGTGCAGCCCCGCGACAATGATCTCGTCCTGGCGACGCACGGTCGCGGGATCTGGATCGTGGACGACATCACCCCACTGCGCGCTTTGACGCCGGATTTGTTGAAGCAGGATGTCGCGTTCGTTTCAGCGCGCCCCGTGCAGCAGCGGATCGAAGGCCAGGGCGGTTGGGCCAATGGCGACGCGGTTTTCGTCGGTGACAACCCGCCTGACGCCGCCGTGATCAATTATTACCAGCGCGAGCGGCATCTGTTTGGAAAAATGAAATTGGAAATCCTGGATTCTTCCGGACGCGTCATTGATGAATTGCCGGCCAGCAAACGGCCCGGCCTGAACCGAGTGACATGGACAATGCGCGCAAAGCCGCCGCGAGTGCCGCCCGCCGCACAGATTGCTCAAGCCGGAACGCGCGGGCCGCGCCTGGTGCCCGGCGTGTACACTGTGCGTCTCACCAAGGCAGGCAAAGTTTACGACACGAAATTGACAGTCGGTCTTGATCACCGCGCAAAATTTAGCGCCGCAGATCGCAAAGCGCAGTTCGACGCGGCGATGCGCGTTCATGGATTGTTCGGTGATGAAAGCGCGCTGATGGAACGGATCGTCGCGTTGCGAAAGGCACTGGCTCAAAGTGGCGCTTCCTTGCCCGAAGGCGATCCGCTTCGTAAAAACATTTCCGATTTCGACGGCAAAGTCGACGGTGTGCGAAAGAAAATTGTCGCGACAACTGAAGGCGGCGCGATCACCGGTGAGGAACGGTTGCGCGAGCACACCGACCAGCTTTATGGCGCGATCCTCAGCTACGAAGGAAAACCTGGCGGTTATCAGATCACTTACATCGACACGCTCAAGCGCGAGCTCGCCGACGCGACGAAAGAATTCGACGGGTTGGTCGCGAAAGATCTGCCCGCGTTAAACGATTCGCTGAAATCCAAAGGCCAGCAGCCAATTACCGCGCCGCCAACGAAAGTCGGCGCAACCGATTCCACAGGTGGCTCCGGCGTGGCGCCGGCGATCACAGGTTCACTTCCCGCTGATTTCCGTCTTTGCCCGTAAGACCGCGGTGGATGCTCTGTTAGAGCATCCGCAACGCTTACTTCGAAGTCTTAGGCCGAGGTAACGACCATGTTACTCTGGCCATCGTTTTGCTCAGCAACCGTGGCCGCTGCCATGGTGTCCAATGATTAGAAAGGTGAAATATATATGAAAATGAAACGCATACTTCTCTTAGCCTTCGCAGCAGCTCTAGGCTTGGCTACGGCCCCTGCTTCTGCGGCCACAGCTACCGCACCAGTAATGGCGCGATCTACGATGACGCGGCCAACACCGCGTCTTACGTCCAGGACGATGATGGGCACAGGGCATTTCCGTCGCTTCCCTAATCGGAGGTTCATCTTCATCGACGCCTTTGGTTTTCCCGCCTTTTATCCGCATCCGTACAACGGCTACTACTATCCGTATTCTGACACCGATTACGGATATGATAATGTGCGCCTGGTTGTAGAGGTACAGCGCCGGCTTGCGCGCGCTGGCTACTATCACGGACCGATTGATGGGATCCTGGGGCCGCAAACGCTCCGATCAATTCGGGCTTACGAACGCGACAATAATATGCCTGCGTACGGCGTACTCGACCGGCCGCTTCTCAGATCGATGAGTCTCGGCTAATTCGTTGAGGGCAGCCACCATCCGACCGGGGCGGGCGACAGGTTCGGTTGCAACCCGGTCGAATACGTCGTCAGCACGGCAAAAAGCCCTTGCCCGGCGGCCCTGCAGTGCCGGGCCATGCAAAGGTATTGCAGTGCCAACATTCAATTGGTTATGCGGAGGGCTCGGAGTTAACATCTCGCTAAGAAATGGAGTGCAAGCGTGCTGTTGCCGTTGTTTTTCATCACATTGGTCCTTATCACCATGCGCGGCTGAATGCGGCGGCCGACAGAGTGTCGGTGACCGGTATTGAGTGGTCAGCCAAGGGGTATGATCGGTGGGGCGCACCTGACTCGCCCCCGCGCTATCAAAAAGTTTCTCTCTTTTCGAAAGCAACAGACTACTACCCGAGAAAGGCCGAGCTTCGGCGAGCGTTTTGGTCGGCTTTGGAACAAGCGAATCCGGAGGTAGTGGCAGTCAACGGCTGGAACAATTTCGGATCGCTCGCTGCCGCGAAGTGTTGCGTGGAGCGAGGAGTACCCATGGTTGTGATGTCGGAGAGCGCTCGCGACGATGAACCTCGTACTTGGTGGAAGGAAACGATCAAGAGACAGATTGTCGGTCTTTACTCTGCCGCGCTCATCGGCGGTCAGCGTCATGTTGAGTATCTCGTTGAACTTGGAATGCCGCGGGAGCGGATTTTCACCGGATACGATGTGGTCGATAACGCCTATTTCCGCCGAAGAGCGGAAGAGGTCAGAAGTCAGAAGTCAGAAGTCAGACAGAAGTATGGGCTGCCGGAGAATTACTTTCTTGCTTCAGCGCGATTCATCGAGAAGAAGAATTTGCCCAGGCTGATCAAGGCCTATGCGAAATACCGACAGAGGTCATCCGCCTTCGCGGCTACGGCGGACAGGGAGGTCGGGCGTCAGAGGTCAGAAGTCAGCAATGGGAACGCGCCGTGGGATCTCGTGCTCTTGGGTGATGGCCCGCTCCGCGAAG
>QHMS01000330.1 GCA_003217895.1 Verrucomicrobiota bacterium | reverse complement strand
GTAACGATCCTGATCGCGTTTTTCATCGAGGGCATTACCAGAAGCGCGCGCGAAGGGGCGCTGGCCATCGCCATCGCGCAGCCAAATACGGATGAGACGATTCGACAATTCGTTCGCGACGCCATTCAAGGTCATGTACTGCCCAGACCCAGTGGGACATTCCACTTTGAAATCGTCACCGTAGTAATGATGAAATTTCTGCAACGACTCGATGAGCAAATAATTGATGGGCATCCACACTGGTCCGCGCCAGTTTGAGTTGCCGCCGAATATGCCCGTCTGCGATTCGGCAGGCTCGTAGCTCACGACGTTTTGTTCGCCGCGCACGGTCAATACGTATGGATGGTCCTTATGAAATTTGCTCATGGAACGCACGCCGTAGTCGCTAAGGAATTCCTGCGGGTCGAGCATCCGTCGCAGCAGACATTTCATCCGATGACCGCGTGTCAGCGCAACAAGCCGGCGCTCGCCCATGCCCGGTTCCTGCCATCGTGAAATGAGGCTGCAAAGATGAGGCTCGTTTATCAAATACCATTCAAGCCGCTCTTTAAATCCAGGAAGCTCGTCAAGCAGCGCGGGCTCGATCGTTTCTACCGCGAGCAACGGCATCAAGCCGATGAGCGAGCGCACGCGCACCCGAAAATATCGTCCGCCGGGCAGGTGCAGTACGTCGTAGTAAAACTCGTCCTCCTCGTCCCAGAGCCCGATTCCTTTACCGCCAAGATTATTCATCGCCGCGGCGATGCTTAGGAAGTGCTCGAAGAATTTCGTGGCGATGTTTTCGTAAACTGGATTTTCACGAGCCAGCTCCAACGCGATGCGCAGCATGTTGAGGCAAAACATTCCCATCCAGCTTGTGCCATCGCTTTGCTCAAGGCGGCTGCCGTCAGGGAACGTCGCATTGCGATCGAACACGCCGATGAAGGCGATGAGCATTTTATGGAAAACAGTCTCGAGGAATGCGCGATCGCCTTTGCCGCTTCGTTTTCGCTCGATCTGGTAAACGCGCCACGCCGCCCACGCAATGACGGGCGGATTAACATCACCGAAATTCCATTCGTATGCGGGGACCTGACCGTTTGGATGCTGGTACCATTCGCGCACGATGAGATCGAGCTGGCTCTTAGCAAATTCCGGATCCACCAGCGCCAGTGGAATGCAATGAAAAGCGAGGTCCCACGATGCGTACCATGGGAATTCCCACTTATCCGGCATCGACATGACACGCTCGTTGTAGAGATGACGCCATCCAGAGTTGCGTCCTTGTTTACGTTCCTGCGGCGGCGGGGGAAACGCGGGATCACCATCCAGCCATTGCTCTACGATGTAATGGTAGAATTGTTTGCTCCAAAGCATTCCCGCGAGTGCCTGGCGCTGGATTGCGCAATGCTCCCTGCTTAAACAGGTGGGCATCAGCGCGGTGTAGAATTCATCGGCTTCATCCGCGCGCGTTTTGAACAGCTCATCGAAGTTCTCAAATGGCCGAAAGGATTTTTCGCCCTTTGCGATTTGCTTCAGGCGCAGCCGAATCGTCCGGGCTTCCCCAGGTCGAATGTCGATCTTGTAAATGGCAGCGGCCTTTGTTCCCACGCGTGCAGGGTTAACGGCATTCTTGTTGCCATTGACGACGTAATCGTTGATCGAGTCTTTTACGAATTGCGTCGGGCTCGGGACGCCCCAGAGGCGCTGCTCGTTACTTTCGTTCTCGGCAAAGAGAAGCTCATCGGCGTCTTCGCAGTAGAGCCGGTAATCGCCAAGAAGATCGTGACTCGCTTCGATGATCCGGACCTCTGAGGAACCACCGCGTCCCATGCGCAGGTTTGGCCGCCGCGCATCGCGGCCCCAGCTCCAGGTATTGCGAAACCAAAGCGTCGGCAAAATATGCAGCGGCCCTGCCTTCGGTCCGCAATTTGTTGCCGTTGCGCGAATCAGCACGTCATCTATCGAATTCTTTGCGTATTCGATTTCGATGTCGAAGAACCCATTTTCGAGCGCAGCCGTGTCCCAAAGTTCAAACTCGCCTTCGCGTTTTGAGCGCGCCGCATTCCGGCCGATCAACTCTTCATAGGGGAAAGCAGCCTGCGGGTAACGATAAGTCATCCGCATGAAGCTGTGCGAAGGCGTATTGTCGATGTACCAATAAAGCTCTTTGACGTCCTCGCCATGATTGCCCTGGGGGCCGGTCACGCCGAAGAGGCGTTCCTTTAGAAACGGATCGCGCCCATTCCAAAACGCGAAAGCAAAGCAGAGCCGCTGTTTGAAATCGGAAATTCCCGCGATGCCATCCTCACTCCAGCGATAGGCGCGCGAGTGCGCATGGTCATGCGTGAAATAATTCCACGCGTCGCCGTTCGCGCTGTAATCTTCCCGCACGGTGCCCCATGCGCGGTCGCTGAGATATGGCCCCCAAAGATCCCATTGCTCTCCCAGGCGGGCATTTTGTGCAACGCGCGTTTCCTCAGCGTTCATGCGAACGCTGTTCAATCACATCTTCGCGGCCAAGCCAACTCGCTTTTTGCGACATGGTGTGAACGTGTCCAGACAGAGAGAAGACCCCGCGACCGCTCAGCGGCAAAGACACTTAGCGTTTGGCGGGTTTTTTCATCTTGGCGAGCTTGCCGCATTCCTGAGCACATTTCCGGCAGGCTTCGCCACAACGGGAAAAGGCTTCGATGTCGGCGTGTTTGTCGCACGCCTTGGCGAGTTCCTCGCAGGCGTGTGCACAGAGGTCGCAAAGTGGATAGGCGTACTTGGAGCCGCGCTCGAGCAATTGAGTTGTAAGGGTCGCGATCCGCGAGCAATCGCGCGCTATCGCGATTGTCGCCGCGACGACGTTCACATCGGGTTGCGCCAGGGCCGTGGTGACTAAACGTTCACACCGGCGGCGCGCGGTATTACAAGCTTCGATGCAATCGCTAAACTTTGGTGGCCACATATCTCAGCTAATTACATGCGTTAATTGGTTCGCTGTTGTCAAATCGAATATTGTCCGCGGCAGGCCCAAAGAGTTAACCCACCGGCGGCGTCAAGACGGCTGCTGCTGCGCGCCTGCGCGACAATCCGGTAGTAATGAGCTCTTCCCAGGCACGCCGGGCCAGCCCCGCTGGATCGGCTTCTCCGGATACGATGGCGCTACGGCCCGTAGCTTTTGGTGAATTTCTTCCGCGACTCTGTCTCGGTCGGTGCGATTGGCGCTGAGGATTCTGGTGCGCCTGCGGGTTGCTCCGAAGGCCGTGGCGGCGGCGCGGCTTCTGGTGCCTTGGGCTGCGCGGTGCCTTGGGGCGTTTGCCGCGCAACATCGACGTAGGCCATTTGCAAATTGGAAAGCGCGTTGCTCAACACTTTTGCCTCTTCGCTGGTCAGGTTGCCGCGCGTTTTTTCCTGAATCATGGCGAGTTGAT
>QHMS01000310.1 GCA_003217895.1 Verrucomicrobiota bacterium | reverse complement strand
AACCGACGAAGTGTTTCAAGATTCGAATATCGCGCGAGATGACGAAAATTTGCGGAATTGACTGATGCCCCTGCATCAGAGGCGCCCCAACTTCAACAGGGGCCCAGCCAATCCGGTAATCAATTTGAAAGTCTTGTATGAATTTGCGGACTTTTTCAGCCGACCCATCCGGATCCTCGGTCGAGAGTCCGATGATCTCCACTCCACGAGAGTGAAACTCTTTGTTCAGCTTTACGAGCTCAGGAATTTCTCGCCGGCACGGTCCGCACCAGGTTGCCCAAAGATTAATTACTATCACCTTGCCGAAGAAGTCGGCCAGTTTGAAAGACGCGCCCTTCGCATCCTTCAGCGGTGCGACCGTGATTTCGGGCGGCAAGTCAGTGAGCTCGATTGGCGCGGCCGCCACGGCCGGCGCGGGCGTGGATGCGGACGGGTTGGCATCCACGGATATCGGAGTTGTCGCCGCGGTGGCCACGGGCAGAAGGTCGCCGCTGATAATCCCGAGCGCCGAGATCATCACCAAACGTGCCGCCACGCTCATAATGCGTCTGCGGGTCCAGACTTTTTCGTCGGAACGATTGTTTGTTTCACCTGACATCTTTCTGTTTCTCACTTCTCGGGTCGAAGAATACCATTGCAAGTGTAAATAAGTAAGCTTTCAGATTCCGCTCGCAAATGTGAACTTTGACCTGGTTCGGTTGTAATTTCTTCTTGTCCGAAACTTGTCACGCGCTCTCCGCTGTCAAATAGTCTCGGTTCATGGGTTCAACCAGAGTGCGTTCGAAACGGAAGGGGACCAGAGTGCCTTCGAAACCGAAGCAGGAGGTGAAAAGTGAAATTCAACTCCCTCCTCTGCCCTCACCGAAGAGCCACTTGCCTCGCCTGCTCATTGTCGCCGCCGGAATCATTCTCGGCCAAACCCTCATGTATGGGCCGTGTCTGATCGGGAAAAAGATTTTGCTGCCACTTGACACGCTGACGAAACCCGGGGGTTTTATACCCAGGACGTCAGAGATCGCGAAGGTGCAGGAATGGGATCGCATGCTTTCCGACCGGGTTTACGCCTTTGAACCCGCGCGTCGTTTTGCCGCGCGCGAACTTCATGCTGGACGGCTTCCTCTATGGAGCCCTTACTACTTCGCCGGCGCACCGTTCATGTGGCCGATTTTCTCTCCCTTTGCGCTCCTGCAGTGCTCGACCGAGTCCCCAGCCATCCTCGCATGGGCTGAACTTGTCACCGCCTTGGTTGCCGGATTCGGCATGTATCGGTTTTGCCGGCGGGCATTGGGAGTCGGATTCTGGCCCGCGTGTGTCTGCGCGTGGTGTTATCCGTTGACGGGCTTTTTCATCATGTGGCAGGGGTTCCCCTTGACGCAAACAGTGTCACTTTTGCCCTGGCTGCTGTTGGCTGTTGACGAAACCGCGCGTCGAAAACACGGGCTTGCACCTGTTGGAGTGGCCATGGTCACAGCGCTGATGTTGCTCACAGGACGGCTGGACATCGCTGGACAATGTCTGCTGGTTTCAGGGCTTTACGCAGTGTGGTGTGTTTGGGATGAGCATGGCCGGAAATGTTTTTCACCGCCCGCGCGACGCGCGGTGCTTGGCTTGGTTTTGGGATGGGCCCTGGGGTTTATGCTCTCAACGCCACAAGCGCTGCCGACAGTTGAATACATCAGGACTGGCGCTCGGATACAGAGTCGCGCTAAGGGCGCGGAAGAACGGCCCCCCGCCGGTCCGGTCGCGTTGCCGCACGCCTTTGTGCCTGATTACTACGGCCGAACGACAAGCGATACGCTGTCCAACATGCCATACAAACCCGGGAATTTAGAGGAAAGCGCCGTAGGTGCTTATGCCGGCATAATCGCGATGCTATTCGTGGCTCCCCTTGCGTTTTGGAGCAGACGGCATCGCTCCCTGAACCTGTTCCTTGCCGCACTCGCCATCTTCGGTCTTAGCTGGATTCTGAACGTGCCAATCATCGTTCGCGTTCTGCGCCTGCCAGGCTTGAATATGATGTCCCATAACCGGTTGGTCTTCGCGACCTGTTTTGCGTTTGTCGCTCTTGCTGGTGTCGGTTTGGAGATGTTGAGTAAAGGCACGTTGCGCTGGCAACGCTGGCATTGGCTGCTGGTGCTTCCGCTCGCACTACTCAGCGGGCTGTGCATTCACCGCGCCCTGGTCCTCCCT
>QHMS01000309.1 GCA_003217895.1 Verrucomicrobiota bacterium | reverse complement strand
AACTAAAAGCTTTTGGCCGATCTGCAATTTGTGGGGATCTTCAATGTGGTTCAGAGCTATCAGATCGTCGTAGGAGACCTTGAGTCTTCTTGCGATTGTGACAGGGTTATCGCCTTTTTTTACAATGTAAGTTTTTCCCGAAGACGTAGGCTTGCGCGCCGTAGCATTTGCGAACGAGGGCGCCTTCGCGTGTTCGTCCTTCGGCGGCGAATGTGACAGCTTCGCATCGTCGCGTGGGGCGCTTTCCTTTCCTACCACCGCATCTCGTGGCTTGGCGACTTCTGCGCGGAGCGCTGTTCTTGTCGTATCAGCGATCTTGTTTTCCGTGTTCGCCGGAACTGTTGGTGAAAATGAACTCTCTCGCGTCTTGATTGCGTTGAACGCGATGATTCCCGACACGGCAACCACGTGCAATAACAAGACGATCAGCAACGCCCGCGACAGTTTCATGTTTGGCTCGGGAATGTCTCCGAAATCCATTCCCGCAGATGCAGCCGAGGCGTGCCGCGCGGTCGCGGCCCGGAGTTTTTTATGTCTGAAGAGCCGCAGGATTTTCATTTGGCTTTTTGAGGCAAGGCCGCGCCCGCATCGCTGCGCGAAGCTGCTGCGGGCAGGGCCTGCACGAGCGCACGAAACTGATCGCCTCGATCGGCGTAGCTTTTGAACATGTCGAAGGACGAGGTTCCCGGAGAAAACAGGACTACTTCGCCGGGTCTTGCGCTGGCGTGCGCGCGCTCGACTGCGTCCGCGAGCGAGTTTGCGATTTCGCACTTCACCGCGCTGTGCCAGGAACGCCTGATGCTCCCCGCCATTTCGCCGATTAGGATTGTTGACTGGACTTTTTCTTTCACGACAGACCGCAGCGGATCGAAGGTGAATCCCTTGTCCTTGCCACCGGCGATCAGAACGACTGGCTTTGTCTGTGTGCGCAGCGCTTTTTCCACGGCGTCGAGGTTGGTTGCCTTGGAATCGTTCACGTAGTCAACGCCATCGACTTCGCGCACAAATTCACACCGGTGCGGACGCGGCTCATAATTCCGGAGCGCCGGCGCCATATGTGAAAATGACAATCCGCGGGCCATGCCAGCGGCGAGCGTCGCCATCAGGTTCTCGATGTTATGCAGCCCGCGTAGTTTCGTGTCCGACAAACGAAGCACCGCTTGGTTTTGGTAAACAATCGCGCCATCAGAAAGCTGGAAATCCGCTTGATCGGAGTACGCGCTAAAGGTGATCTTGCGCGCGCGAATCGCGGAAAATTTTTCGATGGCGTTTACCACCGCCACGTCGGTGTCGGTTTGATTTTCGAAAATGCGCAGTTTGGCTGCGCGATAATCGGCCACGGAACGATAACGGTCGAGATGGTCGGGCGCGAAATTGAGCCAGAGGCTGATGGATGGGTGAAAAGTACGGACCGCTTCCAGTTGGAATGAGCTGACTTCAACCGTGAGAACATTGAATGACTGCCTTTCCCGCGCCACTTCGGAAAGCGGTTTGCCAATGTTCCCACAAGCAATCGTTCGCTGACCGCAGGCATTCAACATTTGAGCCAGCAATTCGGTCGTTGTCGTTTTGCCGTTCGTGCCCGTGACAGCAATGATCGGAATTTCGCAGAACCGCCAGCCCAGCTCGAGTTCGCTGATTATTTCAATTCCGCGTGGCAGAAAATTACGCACCAGTGGGGAAGCCGGGTCGATGCCGGGACTTAAAATAGCCATGTCGTACGCGGATGAATTTTCATCCGCTGCCGCCCCGCAGATTACGTGGACACCCTGTGCACGCAGATTGTCTATGGTCGATTTGAGCAAGTTCTTCTCTTCAGCGCTATCGAGCACCGTAACCCGTGCGCCCTCGGATCTGAGGAGAAACGCCGCCGCGCTCCCGCTCAGGCCTGCACCGAGCACGGCGATATTTTGATTCTTATAGCGCACATTTTTCATCTCAGTTTCAATGTCGCCAAGCCAAACAGGGCGAAGATGATTGACAGAATCCAGAACCGAACGATCACTGTGCTTTCCTTCCAGCCCATCAGTTCGAAATGATGATGCAGCGGAGACATGACAAAAAATCGCTTGCCCGTGAGTTTGAAACTCAACACCTGCAAAATCACTGAGACGGCTTCGATCACGAAAACGCCACCGACCACGACCAAAAGCAGCTCTTGTTTGCAGCAGATTGCAACGACACCCAGGATGCCGCCGAT
>QHMS01000214.1 GCA_003217895.1 Verrucomicrobiota bacterium | reverse complement strand
ATTCCCATGCACCTCAGAGCGGCTCGCGGAGCCCAGAATCCGATCTTTTTTATCGACGATCGGGAAGCGCTCACTGGTAGTTAGGCGTGGGTCAGGGTGCGGAACCGGAGCAATGAAATTGGTGAGATCGATCCATTGCAGCAACGATAGCTCTTCGGCACGAGCCTTGGGATTGATGTTTAGTCGCTGCGCGATTGTGTCCCAGTCCTCGGCATAATCACGAAGCAATTTTCTCAATTGTTTTCTTCTCTGAGAAAAGCCGACTCGAATCAATCCTAGTAGCAGTTCCTCATCGCGCTCAGGCAACTCGAGCGGATCACGCGGCAAGATTCGCACCACCGCAGAATCGACATCTGGTTGCGGGAAAAAAACGGTTGCGGGTACACTGCGCAGATATTTTACGCGATGGTGCAACTGCACGCGTAACGTCAACGCTCCGTAATCGTGTGTCGATGGAGACGCTGAAAGTCGCATTGCCATCTCCTTTTGTAACATTAACAACCACAGCGAAATAGGATTCGGTTGTTGAAGGAATTTTAATAGCAACGCGCTCGAAATTTTGTATGGAAGATTGCCAAGCAGTTTCACTCGGCGATGCGCAAAAAGAAAACGCGGATCGAATTTCAGCGCGTCGATGTTGAGTATTTCAAGCCGCTGATGGCTCAGATGGGTACCCAAAAAATCTGCGAGTCGCGCATCTCTTTCGATTGCGAGAACGCGCGCGCCTTTCTCAAGGATGAACTCGGTGAGCGCGCCTAGTCCGGCTCCGATTTCGACCACGTAATCCTCGGGAGTGATCTGCGCTTGATCGACAATCCAGCGAGCAAGATTTTGGTCGTGGAGAAAGTTTTGGCCGAGTGTTCTCGCTGGCGAAAGACGTATTTTTCGAAGCGCGGTTCGTATGTCGGAGAGCTTCATGTGAACCTTGCGCGCTGCGCGCTGGGCTCCTGGAAATTTGTATATTTGTTCACAAAATTCTGTGAACAAAACGCCCGGGCGGCGGGAACTTATTCACAAGTTATTC
Source organism: Verrucomicrobiota bacterium (assembly GCA_003217895.1). Taxonomy (GTDB): domain Bacteria; phylum Verrucomicrobiota; class Verrucomicrobiia; order Chthoniobacterales; family UBA10450; genus Udaeobacter. The sequence continues at coordinate 6,987 of QHMS01000214.1, read as the reverse complement.
AATGGATCTAAAAGTCCCCGGAGAGCGAGGTAATCGATGTGGCTTTTGCGAAGTCGGCCTGCGCTCGGCTAGGTATTTTCGACGTGCATCCCCTAGGGAGACGCCACCGATAAAAAACGCGCTCGCCGCGCGGCCGATCGCGTATGTGCCTGCGCCGGCAATCATGCCGCAGACGATATTCCCCCATCCAGGAAAAAACTTCAGAATCGCCCGTGCACCTTCGCGGAGAAGCATTCCGGCGCCGACGTTTGCTCCGAGCGCCGTGATAAACTCCGTCGCAGCGCGCAAGCTTCGTTCTCGGCCGCTGACATACATGATTCCTGAGACCATCATCACTTGGAGCGAAGTTAGAATCGGCAGGTCCGCCAGCGGAATGGGTTGCGCGCCGATCGCCGCGCAAATTGCGGTCGTCGATTTTACGAGCATTTGTGCGATATGATGCTGGGCTTCGCGATCGCGCGAAATCCGGATCATCTCGATTTTGGCTTCATTCGGGAGCTCCCCTGTCAGAACCGACAACAAACCGCGCGTCTCGGCCGAATGCGTTTCGGTGAATTGGATGATCTTGAGCAGGCGATCACGAATCGCCGGGTGCATCTTGAGTTCTTCTTCCAGTTGGGCAGCGCTCTTTTCCCATCCGAAAGAGACTGCGATAACCTTTGCATCGTCCAGCGCTACGCCAACCTTATCATATAAATGCAACATCAAGTTGGTGGCGGATGATCGAGCCGAATTCGATTCGCCGCCGTCGAAAAGAAAGATGACATCGGGAGGTTGACGTCTGAGATCTTCTTCGACCTGAGTTGCCGCGGAATTGCCCACGTCGCGCGCATCCAGGATGGAGATTGTGCCATGCCCGGATATGTTCCAGTCGACCCAGCGATGCACGGGCATCACAGCAACATTCATCTGTTCCTGGGCGCCAGGTGTAAAAAGCGCGTTGATGATTTGGTGCGTCGGCATCTTGCTCGATCCGATGAAGAGAAAACGCGGCGGCCGTTGCTTGAGGAATAATTCCTTCAGGGGGGTAAGCTCGCTGAGAACTGCTTTTCGAATTTTGGACGGCAGCCTTCCCGCAAGGCGTTCGAGCTTTTCAGCGATCTGAAGAAGGGCCGTCTGATTCATTGCTTCAAGACGTTAAATCGTTAAACCGTTACACCGTTACATCGATTTTGCGATTTAACGATTCAACGATTTGACAATTTAACCGGCATTGATCTTCCAAAAAAGTGCGCGCGCGAAATTTCGACATTCCAATTCCGCGCTGACGCGCGTATAAACTTGTATGAGTTTGAACACTGAAATTCTTTCCAAAGCTGCGACTCAAGCGCGCGGTTTGTGCATGGACGCTGTGCAGGCGTCGCAATCGGGGCATCTCGGGCTGCCGCTCGGCTGCGCGGAGATCGGAGCGGTCCTGTTCGGCTATGCTTTGAAATACAATCCGGATCAGCCGCGCTGGATTAATCGCGATATCTTCGTCCTCTCGGGCGGGCATGGCAGCATGTTTCTTTACGCATGGCTGCACATGAGCGGCTATGATCTGCCGATGTCGGAGATCAAACGGTTCCGGCAATTGCATTCCAAGACACCGGGGCACCCTGAATTTGGTGAAACGCCTGGAGTGGAATGCACGACAGGGCCGCTCGGTCAGGGCGTAGGCAACGCAGTTGGCATTTCCGTGGCGACGAAGATGGCCGCCGCGCGTTTTAACACGGACGAGCACAAAATTTTCGATCAGCATGTAATTTGTTTGTGCAGCGATGGCGATATGCAGGAGGGCGTTGCCTCCGAGGCGTGCGCGCTGGCCGGGCATTGGGGCCTCGATAATTTAATTTTCATTTACGATTCGAACGCAGTCACGCTCGATGCCGCGGCGAAGGAAACGCAGAGCGAAGACACGGGCAAACGAATGGAAGCATACGGCTTCGATGTTCAAGAAATCGATGGCCACGACATGCGACAGTTTCTCGATACATTTGACGTGGCGAAGCGGCGCGATAACGGGAAACCGCAGTTCATCATTGCGCACACGCTTATCGGCAAAGGCATCCCCGAAGTTGCAGGCACCTACAAGGCACATGGCGAAGCCGGCGCAAAGTTTGTCGATGCCGCACGCAAGGCGCTCGGCTTGCCAGAGGAACATTACTTCGTGTCGCAGGACGTGTATGACTATTTTGCCGAGCACAAAAAAAAGCTTCTCGCCGACTACGATCGCTGGGAAGAAACGTACGATGCGTGGCGCGCGAAAAATCCTGACGAGGCGAAGCTGCTCGATGACGGACTTGAGCGAAAGGTTCCCGCCGATCTCTTAGCCAAGATTCCTGATTTTCCGAAGGATGCGAAGTTGGCTACGCGAAAAGCTGGCGGCGAAGCGTTGCAACCGATCGCGCAGACGATGCCGTTGTTGATGAGCGGCAGCGCCGATCTGTACGGATCGACCATGAATTACATCAAGGACGGCGGCGACTTTAACCGCGATAATTTCGGCGGGCGTAACGTCCGATTTGGGATTCGGGAGCACGGCATGTGCGCCATCCTCAACGGCATCTCATATCACGGCCTGTTCCGCGCATCGGGCGCGACATTCATGGTGTTTACCGATTACTGCCGCGCTTCCATTCGATTAGCCGCGCTGGCGAAGCTTCCTAATACCTACATTTTTACTCACGATTCAATCGGCGTCGGCGAGGACGGCCCGACCCATGAACCTGTGGAAACGGTCAGCTCCGTCCGATTAATGCCGAACATCGACGTGATCCGGCCAGCCGATCCTGAGGAAACCGCAGGCGCGTTTGTCGCCGCGATGCAGCGGATCGACGGCCCAACGTTCCTCGCGCTCACGCGTCAGGCCGTTCCGGTGTTAAACGATATCGATGTAAAATTGCGCCGCGAAGGAGTGCTGCGCGGGGGTTACGTAGCGAGGAAGGAGAGGGCAAAACTCGATTTGATCATCCTCTCGTGCGGGAGCGAATTACAGCATGCGCTCGCGGCGGCAAAAGAGCTGGGCGACGAGGTGCGTGTTGTTTCCATGCCATGCTTCGAAAGGTTCAACCGCCAATCAGAAAAATATCGCGAAGAAGTTTTGCCTGACGCATGCCGTAGACGCGTCGCGATCGAAGCTGGCGTGACCAAGATTTGGTATCAATACGTTGGTCTCGACGGGAAAGTGGTCGGGCTGCATGAATTCGGCTTGAGCGCGCCCGGCACCGAAGTGATGAAGGAGCGCGGCATCGACGCCAAACACGTGATCGAAGCGGCGAAGTCGCTGCTGGGAAATTCGCGCCATTCGGGATAGCGCACGCGTCTCGCGTGCTGGTTTCGGCGTCGCGCCGAAACGATCTTTCCTTAAATTTTCATCGCATCCAAGGCAGCGGAACGCCCAATGAAAGTTCGCGATGGCGCGGAGGCAATCGCCAGCACGCGAGACGCGTGCGCTACCCGAGGCTAAAACGCTTCGTGTGGTTCGCTCACATTACGCGCCCGAGTTTCGAAGCGAGTGAACTCCTTGAGGAACGTGAGCTGAATTTCGCCCACCGGTCCGTTCCGTTGCTTCGCGATGATCAATTCGGCCTCGCCAGCTTTTTCCACACGCGTCTCTTCGTCTTCCTCGTAGAATTCTGGCCGGACAAGCAAGGCGACCAGATCAGCGTCCTGCTCAATCGAACCCGACTCGCGCAAATCGCTGAGGCGCGGTTTGCCACCCGAGCGCTGCTCCGGTTGCCGATTCAATTGCGCCACCACAATGATCGGAATTTTCAATTCCTTGGCCAAGCCTTTAAGCCCCGCGGAAATCTCGGAGATTTCCAATTGCCGGTTGTCTTGGGCGCGGCGTGAGGTCGATCGCAACAGTTGCAAGTAATCAACGATCATCAGTTTCACATCCTGCTGCGCTTTGAGCCGGCGCGCTTTCGCTCTCAGTTCGAGAATGCTGAGACTGGCGCTGTCATCGATGAAGATTTTTGCTTCGGCCAGTTTCGATGCTGCGGCAGTCAGGTTCGGAAAATCGCGTTCGCCCAGAAATCCGTCGCGCACTTTTTGCAGGTTCACGCGCGCGCGCGAGCAAAGCAGACGTTGCACAAGCTGCTGGCTGCTCATCTCCAGACTGAACACACCGACAGGGAGCTTTTCGTTGATAGCGACGTGCTCGGCAATGTTCATGGCGAGTGCGGTTTTGCCCATGCTGGGCCGCGCCGCGATCACGATCATTTCTGAGCCATGGAGACCGCTGGTCATTCGGTCGAGCTCAACAAATCCGGTGGAGATTCCGGTGATGCGGCCTTTACCCTCGTAAAGCTTCTCAATCGACTCGATGGCGTCCATTACCTGGTCTTTCATCGAGAGCAACTGGCCTTTGAAACGGTCTTCGCCCACGGCGAAAATGCGCTGTTCCACTTCGTCGAGCAGATTGTTTACCTCGTCCTGTTCCTCGTAAGCGCGGCGCACGCTCTCGGTGGCAGCCGAAATGATTTCCCGCAGGATGTACTTGTCGCGAACGATGTCGAGGTAGTAGCCGACGTTCGCGGCGGTTGGAACGAAGGTGAACAAACTCGTGACGAACGCCGCCCCACCGACACTGTCAAGAAGATGCCGATCACGCAGTACCTGTGTAAACGTGATCAGGTCGATCGCCTGCGATGTATTCCAAAGATCGACGAGAACATTATAGATCGTTCGGTGCGCGGGGACGTAAAAGTATTCTTCGTTAATTTTCTCGACGCATTCTGCGATAGTTTCACGCGGAGATATCAGCATCGACCCGAGCACGCCTTGCTCTGCGTCAACGCTATGCGGCGGGGTGCGGTGAATATCCTGCGCAGAACCTGTTGGCGAAATGGGAACAACTTTTTCGCCACTTCGCGCTGCCGAACCTCGGCCAGCGCCATTTCCCGCTTTACGAGGCTTCTCTCCTGTCCAGGCGGACGATTGAGTCGCCATTTATTCGTTTTCTTTTTTCGCTTCTGTCTTTCTTCGGAAAAATGGACGGCGTTTTCTCTCAGGCTCTGCGGTTGGGGTCTCCTCCGCAGGTTTCGCCTCTTCCGCCGCCGACTTCACGTTAAACTTAAACTGCGCACTGAGATCGTGATGCAACTTGATTTGCACCTCGTGGTCTCCGGTATCTTTTATTGGCCGTTCGAGCACGATTTTATGCCGGTCAATCTCGACCCCAATCTCGTTCTTGAGCCGGTTGACGATGTCTTGTGCGGTAATTGAACCAAAAGCTTTTCCGGTCTGGCCGGTTGCGAGTATGAAGGTCACTCTTAACTTTTCAATACGCCGGCTGAATTCTTCCGCCTCGCTCAACTCGCGTGCTTCGCGCTCGGCGCGCTTTTGTTTCAGAGCGTCGATCTGGCGCAAAGCTGCCGGTGTCATCTCGTGAGCCTTGCCGCGTGGCAGGAGGTAATTGCGCGCATAGCCGCGACGCACTTTGACCACGTCCGCTTCCGCGCCGAGTCCCGGAACGTTCTCGGTCAAAATAAGTTCAGTCAAAGGCATATCGAAATTTCTAAAACGCGCTCAGGATTTTTCAAACTGAGGGGCCGCAGGGGTGTGGAGTGTAAAATTCACACGCGTATTGTCAATGCGAGAATAAAAAATTCACAAAAAAATTTTCGCAATGACGCAATCGAGCATGCCTTCGGGCTGCGACCACTGCAAAACGAGCCCGGAGCACGCTCGCGCTGCCTCAAACCATGCCCAGCTTCATGCGCCCCGCTTCGCTGATCATGTTTTGGTTCCAGGGCGGGTCCCAAACGAGCTGGACATCGGCTTCATCCACACCATCGATGGACAAGATTTTGCTCTGTGCATCGTGAGCGATGGCTGGTCCCATTCCGCATCCGGGCGCAGTCAACGTCATTTTCACTTCCACCCGCGTGCCGCCGTCGTCCTTCTTGGTCAGACGGCAATCATAAACCAGGCCGAGATCAACGATGTTGACCGGGATCTCCGGATCGTAGCATTGCCGTAATTGATCCCAGACGTGTTCCTCTGAAACTCCGCCATCCGCGCGTGTGGATTTTTGCGTTTCCTGTGTCTGCGGTTTTTCCAGTCCGAGCGCGTCGAGGTCTTTCTCCGCTACGCGTGCCAAGCCCTGGTAAGTTGCAACGGTATAACTTCCTCCGAGGCTTTGCGTGATCACCCCCTGCGTCCCGGCCGGGATTGTTGTCTTCTGACCGCTCGGTATCTGGATCGCTTCGCAATCACGGCTCAACGTGAATTCAGTGTTCTCGTACATGGTTTAGCGTTTGTTTCCTAATATGCCATAAACGTGGCCAATGACGAAATCCGAATGAGGAATGACGAAACAATGCCGAATGAGGAATGACGAATCGGATCGCTGTGAGCTTTCCTTATTCCTTCGTCATTCGACATTCGTGCTTCGTCATTAAGTCAATACACATCCCTCTTATAACGCTTCTCGTTTTTCAGTTTTTCAACATATTCGTTGGCTTGCTCAACGCTTTTGCCGCCGTGCTCTTGAACGATTTTGCGCAGCGTAGCGTCGACGTCTTTGGCCATCCGGCGCGCGTCGCCGCACACAAAAAAGTACGCGCCTTGGCTGTCGATCCATTTCCAAATTTCGGCGGCATTTTCCGTCATTTTGTGTTGCACATAGATTTTCTGGGGCTGGTCACGTGACCACGCGCAATCGAGCCGTGCGAGGAGTCCCTCCTTCACATACGCGTTGAATTCTTCTCCGTACGCAAAATCGCATCTCTCATGCTGTGCGCCAAAGAAGAGCCAGTTTTTACCCTTTGCGCCGATGGCTTTTCGCTCCTGCAGATACGCACGGAACGGTGCCACTCCGGTTCCGGGGCCGATCATGATGATTGGAGTGTCAGGGTCCGCCGGCAGATGAAAGTGTTTTGCCACAGTGGGGAAAACCGGCACCGGAACGTCATCAGCGCGTTCCGCAAGAAAAGATGAGCAAACTCCTTTCCGGAGGCGGCCATTACTTTCGTACCGGACGACATCCACGATAAAGTG
>QHMS01000213.1 GCA_003217895.1 Verrucomicrobiota bacterium | reverse complement strand
TTTCGGAGTATGCGCAGCTCCTCGAAGAAGTTCGCGCTATTCGCGATCTCATGGCGCCGGACAGCGATGGCCTTTTGAAGACAGCTTGAGAAGCCGAAACGATGGTTCTCCTAATCGACAATTACGATTCCTTCGCTTACAACCTCGCGCAGTATTTCGGCGAGCTGGGCTATGATGTTCTGGTCAGACGAAACGATGAAATCTCACTTGATGAAATCGCAGCGCTAGCTCCAGGGCACATTTGTATTTCCCCGGGGCCGTGCACGCCGCGCGAGGCGGGCATCAGCAAGGAAGTTGTTCTAACATTTGGTCAGCACATTCCGGTTCTAGGCGTCTGCCTCGGTCATCAGTGCATTGCCGAAGTGTACGGCGGAAAGGTAATCCGTGCTGATCGCCTCATGCACGGGAAATCGTGCATGATGAGCCATAACTGCAGCGGGCTTTTTTCGGATTTGTCGAACCCGTTCGAAGCCGGCCGGTACCATTCGCTGGTCGTCGAGCGAAGTTCATTTCCTGCGTGTCTCGAAATCATCGCCGAGAGCGACGACGGCGAAATCATGGCGCTGCGCCATCGTGAATTCCCGGCGCAGGGCGTGCAATTTCACCCTGAGTCGGTTTTGACCCCAGATGGCAGAAAAATTCTGACCAACTTCCTTTCGCGTTAATGCCACCGCTGATCACGCCATCGCCGGACGAATTCCTGCACCTCGCGAAACAGGGCAATGTGATTCCTGTTTTTGCAGAGTTCGTCGGCGATTGCGAAACGCCGGTCTCGGCGTTCAAAAAATTTAGCCACCACGCATACAGCTTCCTTTTTGAATCGACGGAAAAGAATGACGTGTCTGGCCGATTCTCATTCGTCGGTTTCGATCCGGGAATGGTCATTCAAAGCTACGGGCGCGAGATCCGTATTCTGCGGAATGAAATTGAGGAACGGTTCAGCACGACCACCGATGCTCTCGATGAGGTTCGCAAACTGATGGCGCGGTACCGATTCGTTACGCGCCCGGAGCTGCCAAGGTTCGCCGGCGGCGCCGTTGGTTTCCTCGGCTACGAAGCGATCGGCTTTTTCGAATCGAAAGTTCCGCCTGCACGCAAGGACGATTTGGAATTACCCGAGATGCTTTTCATGCTCACCGGCAACGTCCTCATTTTCGATCATCGGTTGCGCAGTTTAAAAATCGTCGTCAGCGCATTTCTCGACGGTGGGTCGGCAGAAAAATCCTATGCGCGCGCCATCGAATTTGTGGAGTCGATTATGCAGCAACTGGCGGACCCGGTTGATCTGCCGCTTGTCCCGATTGCAGTGAATGAAAAACAGACGCTGCCTCGCAGCAATTTGCATCGCGAAGAATTTGAGCGCGCGATTGAGCAAGCGAAGGAATACATCCGCGCGGGCGATGTCTTTCAGGTCGTCTTATCGCAGCGATTCCAATCACCGTTCGAGGGACAACCGCTCGATTTTTACCGCTGCCTTCGCTTCATCAATCCATCGCCGTACATGTTTTGCCTAAAGTTCGGCAACGATTTCGCGCTTGTGGGCAGCTCGCCCGAGATGCATGTCCGCCTCGTTGGCAACACCGTCGAGATCCGGCCGATTGCCGGGACACGCGCTCGCGGCGCGACGCCAGCCCAGGACGGAGCCAACGCTACTGACCTTCTTGCCGATCCGAAGGAACGCGCCGAACACATCATGCTTGTCGATCTTGCGCGAAACGATGTCGGTCGGGTTGCCAAATTCGGCAGTGTGCATGTGACGGAGTTCATGGAGGTCGAGCGTTACAGCCATGTGATGCATATCGTTTCTAACGTGACCGGCCATCTGCGCGGCGGCTGTAGCGCGTTCGATGTAGTCCGAGCGACGTTTCCCGCTGGAACCGTTTCCGGCGCTCCAAAAATCCGCGCAATGCAAATCATTAGCGAACTGGAAAACACCCGACGCGGCTGTTACGCAGGCGCAATCGGCTATTTCGGATTCGACGGCAACATTGATTCCTGCATCGCGCTGCGATGCGCAGTGTTAAAAGACGCTCAGGCGTATTTTCAGGCTGGCGCCGGCATTGTCGCCGACTCGGACCCGGGGCGGGAATACGAAGAAACGGTCAGTAAAGCGCGGGCAATGATGAACGCGCTGGCGATGGCGAGCCAGATGAAAGCCGTATGAATTCGCAGTGTATCGGAGGTGAAGCCGGCAATCTCGAGCTTCGCCAAATGACGATGCGCCTGATGCGCGGAGAAAATCTTTCGCGCAGCGAAGCCGCAGATTTTTTAGAGGCCCTGCTGAACCCTTCCGCCACCGACACACAACTAGGAGCGGCGTTGGCTGTTTTGGCCGCCAAAGGCGAAACAGTTGAGGAACTTACCGGAATGGCCGAGGCGATGCGCAATCGCGCTATTTCAGTCTGTTCGCGTCACACGCGTTTCATAGATACCGCGGGAACGGGTTCGAGCCTCGCGAAAGCTTTCAATGTTTCTACAGCAGCGGCTCTTGTCATCGCTGGCGCAGGCGTCCCCGTCGCAAAACATGGCTCGCGAGCGGCGACATCATCTTGCGGGAGTGCTGACGTGCTCGAGGCGTTGGGCGTTAACACGGCTGCTTCACCCGAGACAGTTCAACGTTGCCTGAACGAGCACGGAATCTGTTTTATGTTCGCATCGATTTTTCACCGCACGACAGCTCGTGTCGCGCATGTTAGGCGCGAGCTCGGCGTCCGCACCAGTTTCAATTTGCTCGGGCCGCTAACCAATCCGGCTCGTGCTCCCTTTCAGATTCTGGGCGTGTGGCACCGGTCACTGCTTGAGCGAGTCGCATCCGCTCTGTCACTTCTTGGAGTCGAGAAAGCATGGGTGGTACATGGGGCCAATGGCCTCGATGAAATAACAATCACCGACAGAACGTTCGTCGCTGCCTGTTTGCCGAATCGCAGCGTGGAAACGTTCACGATTTCGCCTGAGGATTTTGGATTAAAAACGCAAAGCCTCGATGGATTTGGCGCAAGTAACGCGCGCGCAAACGCAGAACTGATCCGCGCAATTTTGGAAGGTAAAAAGACCAAACAAACAGACGCAGCGCGCGATCTTGTCATCGTAAATGCCGCCGCCGCTCTTCACGTGAGTGGGTTCGCACACGATCTTCAGGAAGCAGCGGCCTTTGCACGCGAAAGCATCGATAGCGGATGCGCGGCTTCGAAGCTGGACGCGCTCATTCGCGAAACAAACCGAGACCGATGAGCAGAAATTTTCTATCCGAGATCCTCGCGCAAAAGCGCCAAGCGGTAGCGCGGATCAAAGCCAGGCCTTCCTCCGATCGTCTTCGCAAGCGCGCGCTGGAGATCCGAAAAACGGCCGTGCAGCATCGCTTGTTGCAGGCATTGAAGTCGGAATCGCCGAAACTGAAAATTATTGCGGAGTTCAAACGCAAATCGCCGTCCGCTGGAATCCTTCGTGATGATCTTTCAGCTGCAGAAGTGGCCCGTAGTTACGAACGAGGCGGCGCTTGCGCGATTTCCGTCCTTACCGACGAAGCACATTTCGGCGGTTCGATTGGCGATCTGCGGGCCGTCCGGTCCACCACGAGTGTGCCAATCCTCCGCAAAGATTTTATCATCGATCCGATCCAGATTTATGAAGCAGCCGTTGCCCGGGCCGACGCCGTTCTGTTAATCGTCGCGGCATTAGATGACGGTATGCTGGGCGATCTGCGCGACATTGCGGAGGACCAACTCGGCCTCGATGCGCTCGTAGAGGTTCATACGTCCGAGGAATTGCACCGCGCGCTGAATGCCGGCGCCAAGATCATTGGCATAAACAACCGCAATCTCCAGACGTTTCAGGTTTCGTTGGAAACAAGCGAGCGTCTCATCGCCGAAGCTGAGGATGACAAAATCATGATCAGTGAGAGCGGATTGCAAGATGCGGAATCATTGCGTCGCCTCGATATGCTTGGCTTCCGCGGTTTTCTCATTGGAGAAACGCTGATGCGAGCGACTAATGCAGAAAAAGCGCTTCGAGATCTAATCCACGCGGCTTCAGAAATGGACGGCGCACAGCGCCGTGGCTACACGTCATTCGGGCTTCGTCATTAATTCGTCATTTTCCCTATGATCCCAGTGCAAATCAAAATCTGCGGCATCACGAACACAACAGATGCCAGAGCGTGCGCAGAGCTCGGCGCGCAGTTGATCGGGCTGAACTTCTATCCTCAGAGTCCGCGTTATATTAAACCCAGCGTTGGCCGGGAAATTGTCGAGTCACTGCCAGCTGAGACTGAGGCGGTCGGTGTTTTCGTTGACGGGAACGCGGAGGAAATTCGGGAGACTGCGAAGACCGCTCGGGTGCGATGCGTTCAATTGCACGGGAATTTCTCCCCTGAAATCGCGCATGAACTGGCCAGCGAGTTTCGCGTGATTCCAGTGTTTTCGACTCAGGCACGCTTCCGCCCGGAACATGTGTCGCTGTTTCCAGAATGCGACGTGCTCATTGATGCTCATCATCCCGATCTGCGCGGCGGGACCGGACGGAGGTGTAATTGGCCTGCCGCGCGAGCGACGTTTGCCTTCGCGCGATTCCTCATTCTTTCCGGTGGTTTGAACACGCAAAACGTCGGTCGCGCGATCGCAGCAGTTAGGCCACATGCTGTGGATGTTTGCAGCGGTGTTGAGCGCACGCCCGGCGTGAAAGATCATCGCGCGGTGGAAAATTTTGTGGCTGCCGTTCGAAGAGCTGAGCGTCTCACAGAGACTTCAACGCCAAGTAATTTCCCATGCAGAAATCACAAATCATGAGAAGCGAGCCCGACGAGCACGGGCATTGGGGAAAGTTCGGTGGCCGCTATGTTCCGGAAACGCTCGTCGCGCCGCTGGAGGAGTTGAGTGAAGAGTTTACGCGCGCGCGACATGACAACGATTTTTGGCGTGAACTCAATCAATTGCTACGCGATTACGCTGGCCGACCAACACCTTTGTTTCATGCGGAGCGGCTCACGGCACGCGCAGGTGGGGCGCAAATTTATCTGAAACGCGAAGATCTTTTGCACACTGGCGCGCACAAGATCAATAATGCGATGGGGCAAGTGTTGCTGGCGCGACGGATGGACAAACGCCGCGTCATCGCGGAAACAGGCGCAGGTCAACACGGCGTCGCGACGGCAACTGTGTGCGCGCTGTTCGGATTACGCTGTATCATCTACATGGGCGCAGAAGATGTACGGCGGCAGGCGCTCAACGTATTCCGAATACGATTGCTTGGCGCTGAAGTGATAACCGTCAACGCTGGAACACGCACATTGAAGGACGCGATCAACGAGGCGTTGCGCGATTGGGTCACAAACGTGCATGACACCTACTACCTGCTGGGCAGCGCGCTTGGCCCGCATCCCTATCCGCTGATGGTGCGCGAGTTTCAGAGCGTGATTGGACGCGAAGCGCGCGAACAAATTCTGTCCGCGTCGGGAAAGTTACCGCGTGCGCTGGTAGCGTGTGTAGGTGGCGGCTCAAATGCGATCGGCTTGTTTCATCCTTTCATTGCAGATGAACAGGTCCGACTGATCGGTGTAGAAGCTGGCGGGCGCGGCGATTCATTGGGGGAACACGCTGCCAGATTTCACACCGGCGCGAATAGCGGCGGCGGACGTGTAGGAGTCTTGCAAGGAACCATGTCATACGTGCTTCAGGATCCGAACGGTCAAATTGCGACGACGCATTCGATCTCAGCCGGGCTCGATTATTCGGCGATCGGGCCGGAGCACGCGTTTCTGCACGACAACGGACGAGCTGAATACATTAGATCGAGTGATACCGAAGCGCTCGAAGGCTTCAGGCTTTGCGCCAAACTGGAGGGAATCATTCCAGCGCTCGAAACATCGCATGCAATTCTGCCTGCGATTCAGGTTGCTCGCGAATTGCCCCAGGATGACGCGATCATCCTGAATTTGTCCGGTCGCGGTGATAAAGACGTCCACCTTGTCGCGGATTTGAAAAAATGAGTCCGATTGGGAAGACGTTCGCTGCGTTGAAATGCCGCGGGCGCGGCGGCTTTATTCCATTCATCACCGCAGGCGATCCCGACATTGCAACCACTGAGCTCTTGCTCATCGAGTTGGCTGCAGCTGGGGCAGACATTATTGAGCTCGGCGTTCCCTTCAGTGATCCCGTCGCGGATGGCGAAACCATTCAGCGCGCATCTGAACGCGCGCTGCGCAACGGCGTGACGCTCCGCGACGCACTGGCTTGCGTCAGGCACGCAAAAAAGCATGTCGATGTTCCAATCGTGCTGTTCAGCTATTTCAATCCGCTTTTGAAATTCGGCGAAGAGCGGCTCGCCAAAGAAGCGAAGCAAGCTGGTGTGGACGCAATTCTTGTGACGGACCTGACCCCTGAAGAAGCCCAACCTTGGATCGAGATATTGGTTCAACGCGAACTCGACCCGATTTTTCTCGTCGCGCCTACAACGTCAGACAAACGACTAAAAGAAATTGCACGGCAGTCGCGTGGCTTTATTTACGCTGTTTCACGCGCGGGCGTGACCGGCGCACGAGATCAAATGACGGATGACGCCGAAGCGCTCGTGAAACGTGTGCGGTCCGTAAGCGATTTGCCGGTCGCGGTCGGATTCGGCATCTCAACAGCGGAACAGGTCCGCCAGGTCTGGCATTTTGCAGAGGCGGCCGTTATCGGAAGCGCAATTGTGCGAGAGATTGAAAAGCTCGGGAAGTCCCCAGACTTGGTGAAGCGCGTGGCCGAATTCGCACGATCACTGCTCGAACCGAAAGAGACAAGTCAGTGAGCGGACAGCTAGAAAGATCCTGCCGACGATTTAATGCGACCGCCTCTTAGCCCGCCTGCGATAGTTTGTTGAAAAAAATCAACTCATTTCCCAAAGGAGATTCAATTATGAAAGCGAAAGCAATGTTTCTTGGACATCCCGTGCATCCGATGTTGATCGTATTTCCGTTAGGATTGTTTCCGGTTGCGGCAATCTTCGACATTGCCTATCTGCGCACAACGAATGGTCAGTGGGCTGTTGTTTCCTATTGGCTCATCACCGCTGGAATCGTTGGTTCACTTATCGCCGCTGTATTTGGACTTATAGATTGGCTGGCGCTCGAGGCGGGCACACGCGCAAAGGCGATCGGGCTTTTCCACGGTCTGACGAACTTCACCGTGGTTGTACTTTTTATCATCAGCTGGTTTCTCCGGCAACCGAACCCTGCTGTGATCGAGTTGGCCCCGATCATCCTGTGTTTCATCGGAATCGCGTTAGCGTTGCTCGGCGGTTGGCTGGGCGGAGAGATGGTTTACCGTATGAACGTCGGGGTTGATGCAGGCGCTCACGTCGACTCGCCGAATTCTCTCTCGGGTCGACCCGCGCCCGACACAGCGCGACCGCCTCGACCTATGTAAAACAATCGGACTGAGAGAAGGGATGCGCTTAGTTAATTCCCGCCTAACGATAGAAAGGCGAATCCGGTGCGCTCAATGGCTAACGATTGGCTCCAGCCGGGAACATGACTTTATCCGGCTGGGTATTGAGAGCAGCGAGCAATTTGGGAATCAAGCGTGTTTTGATCGAACCGGCCTCGCGTGGCGACACGAGATAACGGACGATCGCATCAATCCAGGTTACTTCATCGACGCGAAAAATGACTCGCGGCCGCGAACGAACTTCAAGCTCATCAACCGGCGTGCGAGCCAGCAGGTCGCGGAATACTTCGACTCGCTCCATCATTTCTTCGCCGAGCTCTTTCTCAACAATCTGCTGCATCGTCTCGGCCACAAATTTCAAATCGCTCTGATAGGCGATCTGAAATTTGATTTCGTTCCAGATATAAGGAAAAAGCGGCCACGAGTAGTTGTAAACAAGTTCATCCAGCACTTTTTCGTTCGGGAACTTGATGATGCGGCCGCTCGGATGATCACCGGAAATGTACTGGCCGCCGAATTCCCATAACGTCGTGTCCAGATAACCGACATCAATTACGTCGCCAGTTGCGTCACCGATCTTGATGCGATCGCCTACGCGATAAGGTTGGCGAACCAGGATATAGATCCAGGCGATGAAACTTTTCATCGGCGGCTGTACAGCAAGCCCGATGATAATTGAGCCGATACCAAGCGCCGCAAGCCCAGCATACCAATTGACAAAAATTGTTGAAACAACAATGACCGCGATAATAAGCACAACGGCTAGGTGCATAACACGCTGGAGCGTGAAACGGGTGGAAGCATCCTCAATACGGGCAAGCGCATAGACGGAAGTAGCGCGTGCAATAGTGAGCATTATCACGATTAGCGCTCCGCCGCGCAGAAAGCGCTCAGTAATGCCAGCGCCTGGCTGCGGCAAGG
>QHMS01000103.1 GCA_003217895.1 Verrucomicrobiota bacterium | reverse complement strand
TAAAGACCGGCGTACCCGACAAGGGCGGTCATTAACGTAACTTCCTTTTCAGTGTATTGTTTCATGCCGCTTGACATCAGCGCAGTCCACATGCTCTCAAACTGCGCTTTCGAAACTGCAAAGGGACCCTTTTCGCGCGTGGAATCTTCCGATACGACGGTCCCTTGAGGCCCGGAAGGCAGATCCGTGATCCCCACCGCGACGACCCGCGAATGGTCTTGGAAAGTGTGCATCAAAGTTCGACTTCCCGCCTGTGCATCTACGGGCGTCGTGAATGAAACGAGCAAATAAACTGTGAAGACGACCGTTACGCGCGCTATCATAGGTCGAACGGGATTACATGAATATTTAGAACTAAAGGCAAACAAATATTTTATTGGTGGCGTCGCTGCTGACTGATTCCATTTTAACCGAGCGCGCCGAAAGCGAGACCGCGTCCGTAAGTAACCACCGCCACGATGATGCCGATCCAGGTCATCTCCAAACGCTTCTGCCATGCGCGACAGGACGCCCTGGCGTTTCTCGTCGCGTTCACGCTCAGCGAGGTCGCGATACGTTTTGGCAGACTCGACTTCGCAGATGCATATGAAGTTTATGAGATGGATTTGAGCAAGTGATAGCACGGATAAGCAGAGCGGCCATCAAACCAAGTCGTTGGTCAATTTCTTGAGATAAGGGCCTCTTTCATTCAGTTCGTAGCGCAGTGATCGGATCGATTTTCAACGCGCGCCGGGCTGGGAAATAGCAGGCCGCAAACGCGGCAAACGCGAGCAATGAAGTCACACCGACAAAAATCACCGGATCGTTTGGACTCACTCCGTAAAGCAGGGACCCGGCAAGATGAGTAGATCCGAAGGCGGCAAACAAACCAAAACCGAGACCGATCGCCGCAAGTAACATGCCTTGCCGCAACACCAGTCGAATCACCTGACTCGTCTGCGCGCCGAGCGCCATCCGAATTCCCAGTTCACGGGTGCGTTGACTCACGGAGTAAGCCATCACTCCATACACGCCCATTGATGCAAGGATGAATGCGAGCAAGCCAAGACTCCCCAGCAATATCGCACCCATCCATGACGGCCAAAGCGCAATCGCCATGTGTTGCCGAATTGTCTTTTCATATGTGATCGGAATGTGAACATCAACGGAGCGGACAATCCGGCGAATTTCACTGAGCATCATTCCTGGTGCGCCGGTTGTGTGAACAAAAAGTGTAATCCCTTGATCAGTCATCTCCTTCAGCGGCCAGTACACCATCGAAATTGGGGTTTCGCCTAGCGTTACTGCCTTGGAGTTGCGTGCGATTCCAATGACTTCAATCGGTTCCTTGCTGATCATGAACCTGAAGCGGCGCCCCAAAGCATCTTCGTTCGGCCAAAATTCGCTCGCCATCGTTTCGTCAATGATCGCAACCGGCGCAGCGTTCTTCTCCGCGTCCTGCTCAGTAAAGTTACGGCCGCGGAGAAGCTGGATGCCCATAGTTTGGAAATAACCGGGAGTGATCGGGCTGTAATTCGCGAATTTTCGATTGTGCTCATCATTTGGATCGCGGCCGTCGATCACGATGGTTCGCCCTTCTCCGCCAAACAGTGGGACCCAGTTGTTCACATCGGCTCCGGCAACGTGCGGATCATGTCTGATTTGATCAGCGATCGCGCGCACGACTTGAAGAGCGCGGTCGCTATCGTAGCCAGCAAGCACTGGATTGATGGTGACAATATCAAGGTTGTCCGTCCGGAACCCGGGATCGATCGCCTGCGCTTTATAAAACGATTTCAGAAACAAACCGGAGGCAATCAAAAGAAGGAGCGAAACGGCGATCTGCGCGACCACAAGCAAACTGCGCAGATTCAGCCGCGTCCCTGCACCACCGCCGGTGGAAACGCGTTCGCGCAATCCCTGAATGAGATCCCAACGCGCCATTTGTAAGGCGGGCGCCAATCCGAATATGATTCCACTGAAAACCGCGACAGCGAACGAGAAAATCAGGACTCGCCAGTCTGGTTGCGGATTCAAGGAAATGGGAAATGGGGTTGGCGGAAGCAATGCGACCAGAACATCACCGAGGCAATAGGCGAGAATTACGCCGCCGAAGCCGCCAAGGACGCCGAGCAAGACGCTTTCGGTCAATAGTTGTCGCACAATTCGTCCTCGGCCGGCTCCGAGTGCCAAACGAACGGCCATTTCGCCCTGGCGAGCAGTCGATCGCGCGAGCAGCAGGTTGGCAACGTTAGCGCAAGCAATAAGAAGAATGCTCACCGAGGCGGCGAGCAGGAGAAGCGACACGTTGCGCGCCAGATCTTCGTTGTTCGGACCAGCCAGTCCCTGTGATTTGGCTGCCTCGAGCGACACCAATGCAATCGAGCGCTCTTTGTTTACATCCGGATAAGCTTGCTCGAGCTGTTTCGCGATCGTGCGCATTTGTGCTTGCGCTTGGGACATTGTCACTCCGGGCTTCAGCCGCGCCACAATGTTTAGCAAGAGCGCTCGGCGCAGCTCGAACCACAGGTCCCCGCCGGGCCGAATCCACTGATGCATTGACATCGGTACGTAAATATCCGGGTCCAAGCCAACATCGACGCCGGTAAAAGCTGCTGGGGCCACGCCGATGACAGTGAAAGAATGCCCGTTTAAGGTGACCTGGCTGCCGACAATTGTCGGTTCGCCTCCCAGTTTTTTCCAAAACTTGTAACCGAGGACGACGACCGGATGGCCATTAGGCGTAGAATCTTCTTCCGGCAAAAACATACGCCCAAGCGACGGTTTGACCTGAAGCAGGTCGAAATAATTTCCGGTCACGAGCAAACCGTTAACATTCAGAGTGTCGCTGCCGCGGGTCATCCCCACCCCCACAAACGTGTAGGCCGCCATGGAGGTAAAAGCGGTGTTCTGCTTCTCATAATCCTGGAAGTTTGGATACGACGTCGATTGGTTGCCCTTGATGTGATTGTCGGTGGTAAAGACCTTCACAACTTCTTCGGAATAGCCGACGGGCAACGGACGAAGCACCAGGGCATTGATGATGCCGAAAACGGTTGTGTTCGCGCCAATTCCGAGAACGAGGGCGAGAAAGGCAACGATTGAGAAAGCCGGATACTTGATGAGCATCCGAACAGCAAAACGCAGATCGTTAATCATAAGGAATTACTCCGTTCGTAGAGCTTGAATCGGATCCACTTGCGTGGCGCGCCGCGCTGGAAACAGGCAGGCGCTCAATGCCACCAAACCCAGGACAATTGCTGTTGTTAAAAGCAGCGCTGGATTGTGTGGCGAAACTTGATAGAGCTGCGTGCGCAGTAACCGGCCGAGTGCAAGCGCCACGGTAATACCGATTCCCAGTCCGATTACCACCGGCATCAAACCCTGAATCAAAATGAGCCGCAGCACATCCGCCGCTTGGGCCCCGAGGGCAATGCGCACCCCGATTTCCCCCGTACGTTGCGCCACGCTATAAGCAACAGCGCCGTAAATGCCCACGGCTGCTAAAAGCAACGCGACTCCGGCAAAAAGCCCCAGCAAGATCATCATCAAACGTGCCTGGCCAAGCGCCTGCGCGACGATGGCATCCATGCTCTGCGGAATCGCAATCGCCAAGCCCGGATTGACCTTGCTCAAGGCCGATTGCACAAGCTTTGTGACCGCCTCGGTTTTCAACGGGCTAAGCACCGCGACATTGACGAACGGAAAGTTATCCTGGGACCACGGCAGGTAGAACTCCATGCCTGGCTCTTGTTTGATGCGTTGCGAGCGAATGTCACCGACGATACCGACGATTTCGCATGGAGTGGCAGCGCTCGTCACCAACAATGTTTTGCCGATCGGGTTTTCGCCGGGGAAAACTTTTTTGGCGCCGGTTTGGCTAATCAACACGACACGTTGGCTATCGGCCGTGTCGTGCTCGTTGAACTCCCGACCTGCAAGAATTGGGATGCGCCATGTCTTAAAGAAGTCCGGCGCCGCATCGTGACTTGGCGCGTTCGCACGTTGCTCGAGCGGCGGCAAATCACGATCACCACGCGCGTAAAGGGTTTGGTTGCCGCCATTCAGCGGTGTGTCGCCACTGACGGTTGCATTCTGGATCCCGGGAACATCGTGCAGCGCGTTGAGCAGTTGCTCCACAAAACGCTGACGCGATGCGGTATCGGGATACTGCGCAGTCGGCAATGTGATGGCGCCGGTCCAGAGATGTTGCGAGCGGAAACCGAGATTCTGTTGGCTCAACCGCATAAAGCTGGTGATCAACAGCGCCGCGCCGGCAAGGAGCGTGACCGAAAGGGCGACCTGCGCGCAGACAAGAATCTTGCGGAAGCGTTGTTGCCGTATGCTGCCGCTCGTTCCGCGGCCGCCCTCTTTTAATCCGTCAACCAAATCCGCACGCGAAGCTTGCATCGCTGGATAAAGACCCATCAATAGCCCGGTCAAAATCGACAATCCAATGGTGAACAGCAGAACCGGCAGCGATAAACTGCTGGCGGTGTTCGCTTCCAGCGGCAAAAAATTGGACGCCATTCTTGGCACGAGTGGAACTAATCGCCACGCCACAAACGCGCCGACACCTCCCGCGATGACGCTTACGAGCAAGCTTTCGAAGACGAAAAGGCGGACGATGCCGGCGCGGGAAGCGCCGATCGCCATGCGCAACGCGATTTCGCGCCGACGTCCGCTGAAGCGAACAAGCAGCAAGTTCGCGACGTTGCTGCACGCGATGAGCAAAACAAACGTAACTGCAGCGAACAATGTGATAAAACCCGCGCGAAAGTTCTCCGTCACGTCTTCCGGCAACGTTTTTGCGGTGGTGACGAGCGAGCTGTCGATCTTGTTCGGGTACTGAGTGCGATAACTTTGGTCAAGCGATGGCAGCGCTGCTTTCACCTGCTTGAGCGTGACGTTTGGCTTGAGTCGACCGACCACGCGCAAAAAGCTTGTGCCGCGCATCATTCGTTCATACGTAAACCCGGGAATTTGGAACGGCTTCGTCGTCCAGACCTCTGCGATTGGGTTTGCCCCGAACCAGGTTGCCGGCATGTTCGGCAAGATGCCTACAATGGTGTGCGCGGTCCCATCGAGCGCAATGCTGCGGCCGATCACGTTCGGATCTCCGCCAAGGCGTTTCTGCCAAAAATTCTTCGTCACGACGGCGACGTCGGCGCCCTCTTGCTCCTGCGGCAAAAAGTTGCGTCCCAGAATCGGGCGCACGCTGAGCACATCAAAATAGCTCGAGGTCACACGCCCGCCGAAGACCTGCACCGGGTCCCCGAGACCCGTGAGCGTGAAGAGAAAGAAATTCTCCCCCGCGAAACCGTCAAACAGCGTTTGGCCATCGCGAAAATGCTCATAGCGCGGCGCCGACACCCCGATGTCGACGAGATCACGCGATTTATCACCCTCGAACAAATGGACAACTCGCGAGGGTTCTTTAAACGGAAGCCCGCGCAGAAACAGATCGTTAATTAAACTGAAGATCGCGGTGTTTAGCCCAATCCCGATCGCAAGCGTCACAATCGCGAGGACTGAGAACCCCGGCGAATTGCGCAGCTGGCGAAAGGCGAATTTGAGATCGTTCATATCATTCCGTTCGCAGAGCAACGATTGGATCGACTCGGGTTGCACGACGTGCGGGAAAGAAACACGCCAGCAATGCCGCGGTTGCCAGCAGCAGACTTGCCGAAATTAATGCAAACGGGTCAGTCGGACTGACCTCGTATAGGATTTGAGCTAGCACACGTCCGGCGCTGAGCGAAAGGAAAACGCCTATCGCGACAGCCAGCGCAGTTTGCAATGCGCCTTGACGCATAATTAGCCTAAACACGTCGCCGCGACGCGCGCCTAGTGCCATACGGATGCCGATTTCCCGGCTGCGACGTGCGACGGCGTACGCCTTGACGCCGTAAACGCCAACCACAGCGAGCAATAAGGCGATTGCTCCAAACACGCCGAATAACAAGGCGCCAACGCGGATAACCCAGAGACCGACACTTTTTTCAAGGAGATCGGCAAACGGGTCGATGCTGATAACCGGCAGATCGGGGTCGATACTACGTAATATCCGACGCAGTGTCGGAACAAAGGCGACGACGGCATTCCGATCTTTGGTGGCAAGGCGCACGTGTAAAAAAACGTCGGCGGTGTCGACTTGCGCTAGCGGCACGAAGAGCGGCTGATTCAGCGTATCGTTTTGGACGTCATGACGATGGCTGCTCACCACACCAACGACGATCAGGTCGTTAGGCGAGCCGTCTTTTGGCGGTTGCGTGTAGCGAATGTGCTGACCGACTGCTTCGGTATTCGGAAACAGCTTCCTGGCCATCTCATCATCGATGATCGCGACAGACGTCGTATCTTTGTTTTCGGCTTCGGCCTGAGCAAAATCGCGACCACGCAGGAGTTTTACGCCGATGGCATCGAAGTAACCGGGTGTCGTTGCCGTAAACAACGCAGAAACACCGGGATCGGGCACCTTTGGATCCGTCGGCAAGGCTTCCCGCATGGACATGATGCGACGCGCATAGGTGAAATTGCCGTACGGTACCATAGTGGCGAGCGCGGCACTCTGGACACCGGGTAACTCTCGTGCCCGCTGCACCGCCGCGAACATGAGCCGGCGTGCTTCTGGCTGTTCTTTTTTAACCAGCGAGAAATCCAGTTCGGTGACAAGACCGCCTGCAGCGACAAAACCGGGATTGAGCGCGCTCGCCTTGAGCGCACCGCGGAAGAATAATCCGGCACTGAAAAGGAGCATGAGCGAGAGCGCGATTTGCGCCATGACGGAAATATGTCGCGGTGCAAAGAATCGGCTGAAGCGCCCAACGCCCGCCGGTTCGCCGGGTTGCTGTTTTAGATCGTTAACGAGATCGGTCTTTGTCGCCGTGAGCGCAGGCCCGAGGCTGAAGAGGACGGTAGCAATGAGGCAGAATAAAAAAGTAATGCACAGCACGAATGCATTTGGGTGCAAATTCACGATGAGCGAGAAATTAACTGAGCCCGAGGCGAGCAAACGTCCGAGCGAATGGAGCAGGAGATCGTTGCACCAGAGACTGATGATGAGACCGAGCGCGCCACCGAGAATTGCAAGAAGCAACCCTTCGAAGAGCAATTGGCGCACGATACGCCAGCGCGACGCGCCGAGTGCCAGACGCAACGCGATTTCCTTCGCCCGAGTGGTTCCCCGGGCCAGCAGCATGTTCGCGAGATTCAGGCTTGCGACGAACAAGACTACAGCCGCCATGCCCATCAGCAGAGTAGCAACAAGTGTGATCGGCCCGTCGTCCTGAGGTGAATTAGCGATGCTGAATCGCGATGGTCTCTGAATTTGCAGGTCGCGCGCGCCTTCGAAACCGGACGGCTGAATGGAGTTAACTTGGTGCGCTAGTGTAGGTAGCCGCGACTTTGCCATCTCGACACTCAGTCCAGAGCGCATACGCGCGATCAGATTGAGAGTGTAATTTTTTGGTTCATCGAGATCATGCAAAGTTCCTGAGCCGGTGAACGCTGAGTTGAGTTGCGCATGCACGCCAAGTGGCAGCCAGACATCAGGCGCGACCAGCGCGCTCACGCCGGAAAATCCCTCTGGAGCGATACCGATTACCGTGTACGGGCGCCCATTGATCTGCACATTGCTACCAACGAAATCGTTGCCATCACCCATTCGTTTCCAGAACCCGTAACTCGCCACAACCACTTGCAAATTCGCGTTTGGCCGGCATTCCTCAGCGTTGTAAAACCTGCCCACGAGCGGCCGAACACCCATAAGCGAGAAGAAATTTTCCGAAGTCAGGAAGGCGAAGCTCCGCCTGATATCGTGGTCGCGGCCGATACCGACGATGGCGAATTCATCTGCGGCGAGATCGGCAAATATTTCGCTCCCATTCTGACTCAGCTCGCGATATTCAGCGTGCGAGAACTGACGATAATCATGGCTCGCATTCTGCCGCGCAGTGAAAACTCTGACTACTTCATTGGCTCGCAGAGGCACCATTGGCCGTAGCACGGCGCCGTTAATGAGCGCAAAAACGGCGGAGTTAACGCCAATACCCAGTGCAAGTGTAATCATTGCAATGGCAGCGAAGCCCGGCGATTTGCGGAGCTGGCGAAAGGCGAATTTGAGATCATTCATCATCGGTTCTCCCTCACAAGCCATCCATCGCGGAGTTGAATGATGCGCTTCCCATACGATGCGTTCTTCTCCGAGTGCGTGACCTGCACGATCGTCATGCCTTCATCGTTGAGCTTGCGAAATAGCTCCATGATTTCTTCGCCCTGACTGGAATGCAGGTTTCCGGTGGGCTCATCAGCGAGAAGAAGTTTCGGTTCCGCAATAATGGCTCGCGCAACGCCGACCAGTTGTTGTTGTCCACCGGAGAGCTGACTTGGATACAAATCCTTTTTGCCGACGATCTGGAAACGGTCGAGCATGTCGGCCACCAGCGCCGCGCGCTCACCCTTGCTGTATCGGCGATACGACAGCGGGATATCGAGGTTTTCGTAAACCGTGAGATCGTCGAGCAAGTGATATTGCTGAAACACAAAGCCGATCTGCTCGTTCCGCAGCGTGGCGCGTTCCTTCGGCTTCAAATGATGCACGGCGGTTTCGGCGAGAAAATATTCGCCAGCCCAGCCGGAATCGTGCATCCCAAGAATGTGCAGCAGCGTCGATTTTCCCGCTCCGGACGGCCCCATGACGGAAACGAACTCACCCTCCTCAATGTCGAGATTGATGTCGCGCAACACATAGAAAAACTTCTCTTTGCCAAGGGGATATCTGCGTTCTAGGCGACGAAGTTTGATCATACGGTCAGGTGTTGTGGCCGAGCACGACCATTGGGTCGGCTTTCGTTGCGCGGATCGCCGGGAGGTAACTCGCGGCCAACGCAACGGCACCGAGTAAAATTGTCACCAGCACAAACGTCATCGCGTCGAATGCGCTCACGCTGTAGAGCAATGCACGCAACGTGTGTGTGCTCATCAGTGCGACGATGAGGCCGATGATTGTTCCGACTGAAATCAGTTTGAGTGAACGGAAGAGGACCAGTTTGAGTACATCACTGCGCTGTGCGCCAAGGGCCATTCGCACACCGATTTCGTGGGTGCGTTGAACAACGAGGAACGACATCACGCCGTAAATGCCGACACTTGCCAGCAACACCGCGACGCCTGCAAACACTCCGAGCAAAACGACCGAGAGCCGTCTTGGCGCGACCGATTCGGCAATGACGGTCTCAAACGAGCGCACATTCGCCAGGGGCACGGCAGAATCGATCGCCTGGATTTCGCGCCGGATCGCTGCAAGCAACGTTCGCGCGTCCTGGTTGCTCCGCACCACGCATATCGTGGTGGAGTACGCGCTCTGGGAGAAGGGAACGTACATCTCCGGTTTGGGATCGATATCCAACCCGAAGTGGCGAATGTCCCCGACAATTCCCACGATTGTGATCCATTTGGGATTCTTCTTCGGGTCGTCAAACGTAATGCGTTTGCCCAGCGCGTCCCCCTTGGGCCAGAATTTTTTCGCGAACGTCTGATTGACGCTAATTACCAGCGGCGCATCGGCACTATCCGCGTCGCTGAAGAAACGACCTTTGATCAATGGCGTCTCGATCGCGCGAAAATAATCGGGAGAAACCTGACGCTTTTCTTCGTCAGGGCTGGGACTGTTATTGTCTGAAGGCCGGCCTTCGATCGCGAAGGACCAATCACTGTTCGTCCCTGCGAGCGGCAGGATCGTGCTGAATCCCGCAGCCTGCACTCCCGGCAGCGCAGCAACTCGGCGTTGCGCTTCATTGTTGAAACGGACGACCGACGCATCGTCGGGATATTGGATCTTGGGCAACGAGACTTCAAACGTCAGCGCGTTACGCGGATTGAAACCGGGATTGACGTTTTGAAGGCGCGCAAAACTTTTAATGAGAAGCCCCGCGCCGCTGAGCAATACCAGCGCAAGCGCAACTTCGGCGATGACCAGTCCGTTGCGTAAACGATTGCGCCGCGTGCCCACGGTCGAACTTCGGCCACCCTCCTTGAGTGCCTCAGTTAGCTCCGGCCGCGAGCTGGCCAGACCGGGAACGAGGCCGAAAATGATTCCCGTGCCTACGCAAATTGCCAGCGTTACTCCCAACACAACCAGATCGATATTTACTTCTCGCAGTCGCGGCACGGTTTGCGCGCCGACCGCCTTCAGCGATTCAACACCCCACAAGGCGAGAAGAACGCCTGCCACGCCGCCGATCAGCGAGAGCAATACACTCTCAGTGAAAACTTGTTTGAGCAGGCGCAGCCGACCGGCTCCCAGCGCCACTCGAATTGCGATCTCGCGTTCGCGCGCAGCCGCACGCGCAAGCAGCATCGTGGTGAGATTCGCGCACGCAATCAGCAGGACGAGAAAGACAGCACCAAGCAGAATGAGCAGCGCCGGACGCATCCCGGAGACGGCCAAATCCTGCAGCGACAACACGTCGCCGCCGAAACTGTTATCCTGCATGTAATTGTCAGGATGCTCGCGACGCATCTGCGCGTTGATACTTTCGATTTCCGTCTGCGCCTGGGCCAGTGAAGTTCCCGGTGCCAGTCGTCCGATCATCGCGTAGCTGCGCGACCCGCGCTTTTTCATCTCCTCTTCGGTGAACGCGAGCGGCTTCCAAATATCCGCGCGCCCGCCGAATTGCCCGCCGTTGCCCAGATTGAAAAGCTGGAGCGGAAAATCGAAGCTTGCGGGCATCACGCCCACAACGGTGAAATTCTTGCCGTTGAGAAGAAGCTTCGTCCCAATGATCTGCGGATCGCTGTTGAAACGGCGCTGCCACAGTCGCGCGCTGATGATCACAACATCGTCGCGGCCGAGGCTGCATTCTTCCGGCTGGAAAAACCGGCCTCTGATCGGTGAAACACCAAGCAGCGGCAACACGTCTGCGGTGACGGTCGCACCCGATATCCGCTCGGGTCTATCTTCGCCCGCAAGATTGAAATTCGTGTATCGGAACGCGCCGAGCTTTTCAAAACTGTGCGCGCGCGCTTCGTAATCTTTAAATTCAGGTGGCGACACCGGAATGCGTTCCAGATTTTGCGATTTGAAATGCTGAAGCAGCAGGACCAGCTGCTGCGGCTCTCGATAGGACAACGGGCGAACCATCAAGCCATTGACCAGACTCAGCACAGCCGTGGTCGCACCGATTGCCAGCGCGATGGTAACCACGGCAATGGATGTAAACGCCGGTTGTTTGACTAGCTGCCGCGAAGCGAAACGAATGTCTTTGAGCATAAGAGCCGCAACTGATTCGTTACTGTTCGCGCAGTGCCTGGACCGGATCGATGCGTGTCGCGCGCCAGGCCGGCAAAAAACATGCAGCTAAGGAGGCAATCGTGATCACCACGAGCGCTGATCCAAACGCTAGCGGATCATGTGGGCTAACTTTATAGAGCAGATTGCCCATCAAACGCGTCAGAATCAGGGCGGCGATACCGCCGAAAACGATTCCTGCCACGGTCAATTGCAGACCGTGTAAAAAGACGAGTCTCAAAAGATCTCGGGTGTTAGCGCCGAGGGCCATTCGTAATCCGAGCTCGCGCGTGCTTTGCGAAACGGAATAAGACATGACCGCGTACAGACCTATCCCCGCCAGAAACAAAGCTATTGCTCCAAAAATTGCGACCAACGTGGCGGCGAGTCGCTGGGTGTAACCTTTCCTGTCCACTTGTTCTTGCACGCGGAATGGAGCGGTCGGGGCGAGATTAGGATCGAGTGCGTGCACTTCGCGGGCGAGCGCAGCCCTGATCGCGCCCGGAGTTTCGCGCGTGCGGATAAGAAGAGCATTACTCACCAAAAAATTCTGTCGCATCGGCACGTAGAAGAATGTCCTCGGCAGCTCGAGCTTGTTCTCGTACTTCACGTTCTTGGCCACGCCGACAATTTGCAGCCAACGATCCTTAACTTTAAGCCGCTGTCCGATCGGATCCTTTCGCGGCCAATATTTGGCCGCCATTGTTTCATTGATGATCGCTACTGGCACCGCGTTCTCGTCATCGGTGCGTTGGAACTCGCGGCCGGCGACAATTGGAACACCCAACGTCTTGAAATAGTCCTCACCTACTTCGAGGTAGGACGAATTTAACTGCTCATCGGGCGCGGTTTGATAGCCATCGATCGTCAGCGGCGCAGTAGAGAAGACTCCGTAGCTAAACGGTTGCAATCGGGACAAAGTCACCGATTCGACGCCGGGAATCTCGCGCACTCGATCTAGTAATTGAGTGTCGAAAGCTTTGGCGCGTTCCAAATTGTAGCCAGCCGAGACCAAATCGGCGCCGGAGACAATGACATCGGTGGAGAAACCTGGACTGGTATTCTGCATTCGCTGCAAGCTTTGCAAGAGCAAGCCTGTGCCAGCGAGCAATACGAAACTGAGCGCAACCTGAACAAGGACGAGCGCGGAGCGCAATCGCGAACGGCTGCTACCTGCGACTACTCCGCCGCCGTCGGTTTTTAGAGCGCCCGAAAGATCGACATGACTGGCATGAATTGCAGGCATCAGCGCAAACAGCATGGTAGCGCCGACGCAGACAGCGACACTTGCCACGAGTACACGCCAGTCGATTCGTCCTGGAAGATCAATTACGATTCCTGCCGCGGGCGAAGGGAACGAAAGCACAAGCGCGTTGCGGCACCAATAGGCAACAGCGATTCCGCCGACCGCCGCGATCAGTGAAAGAATCAATCCTTCGGTGAAGAGTTGCTTAATCAAACGGCGGCGACCTGCGCCCAGCGCGAGACGCATCGTCATCTCGTGCCGGCGTAGCAGGGATCGCGCGAGCAACAGGTTGCTTACGTTCGCGCACGCGATGAGTAGAACAAAAAACACCACCGCCATCGTGATGGTGAGCGTCGACGTCATGTTTCCCGCCTGGTTGAACGGCGTTCTCCACAACGGCGAAAGTGACAGGTCGTGACCGCGATTCGTTTCCGGATAATCTTTCTCGAGTCGTTGCGAAATTGCGTGAAGCTCAGCGTCCGCCTGCTGACGCGTTACGCCAGGTTTTAGAAACGCGTAGCCTTCGATCCAACGTGCACCGCGGTCTTCCAGTTTGTAGCCGGTATCGAACGTCTCCTGCATTGAGACAGGCACCCAAAAACTGAAGGAATATCCAATGAATGTGCCGTGAAATTCTTCCGGTGCGACGCCAATAATCGTGTGCTGAACGCCATTCAGATATTGCGTTCGGCCGATGATGTTCGGATCGCCACCGTAACGATCCTTCCAAGTCCGATAACCGATCACGGTCACCGGGTGCGCATTGCGACCTTCACCTTCGTCCGGTCCGAAGCCGCGACCGAGAATCGGTTTTACTCCGAGCGCGTCGAAATAATTTGCCGAGACAATAGCCCCCGACGCGCGTTCAGCGCGATCGCCGACGCTCAACGTCGTGCCCGTAATTCGATCGACGATGAACGACTCAAAGAGCGTGGAATTCTTTTCGTAATCGAGGAATTCGGGATACGCCAGCCCAGTGAATCCATTTTCACCGCGCGTTGTGGCGTTCAACGCGAACATGCGGTCCTGGTGCACGACCAACGGATAGGGGCGAATTAAAATTCCCTCGATCCAACTCAAGACGGCGGCGTTGGTTCCGATTCCGAGGGTGAGGCAAAGAATTGCCAGGACGGAAAAGCCGGGGCTGCGCCGAAGCATTCGGAAGCCGAAGCGAAGATCTTGAAGAAACGTTTGCATTGAATTGGTTATTCGGAACGCAGCGCGATCATTGGATCGACACTCAAGGCACGGCGTACGGGAAAGAAGCAGGCCAGCAAACTTACTGAGATGAGCAGCAGCGCGATTGAAGCGAAAGTCATCGGATCGGCTGCTTTTGTTTCGAAGAGCAAACTCACTAGTAGTTGTGTTGCGCCCCATGCGACCGCCAATCCGATACCGACGCCCCACAGAATTAGCTTCACGCCCTGGCCCAGGATCAGCCCAAGCACGTGCTTCGCTTGTGCGCCTAGCGCCACACGCAATCCAATTTCGCCGGTTCGCTGCGAGACAGAGTAGGCCATCACGCCAAAGAGTCCGATAGACGCAAGCAGCAATCCGGATATCGCGAGCGTTCCCATCAAAACCGCGCCGAAGCGTTCGGTGACGAGAACCGTGCTCAGGTTCGTGTTCATCGTCATTACGTTGGAGATCGGTTGATCGGCATCTACACTGTGAATGGCTTCACGCACCGCTGCCGTCAGGGAATTCGGATCAATTGCCGTTCGTATGATCAGATTGACCGGAAAATCGTTCTCCACCTGCGCGTAGGGCACGTACCAAACCGGCCGGTTGATCCGATAATTGAAACGGTCTTCTTTGACGTCTTTGACGACACCGACGACCGTCATCCAAGGAAAGGTTTGCCCGGCCCGGATACGGCGAACTCTTTTGCCAATGGCGTCTTCTCCCGGCCACGCTTGCCGGGCGAATTCCTGACTAACCACAACGACGGGTAGCATTTCGGCGCGATCGTTTTTACTGATCAATCTTCCTTTGATGAGCGTAACACCGAGGGTCTCCAGATAATCCGGCGTAACGATGCGATGCGACGTAATTGGAACTTCGTTCGGATTCGGCGGCGGCCGGCCTTCGACATTGAAAATCGCATCGTATGCAATTTCGCGTTCAAGCGGAATGTTTGTTGTGATTCCCGCCGATAGAACGCCAGGCACATTGCGCATTCGCTCCGGCAGTTGATCTGTGAACGCGATACGCTGCCGGTATTGCGAATACTTGGACGCCGGCAACGCCATTTTCAACGTGAGCAGATTTTCTGGATTGAATCCCAGATCGACGCGTTGGAGGCGCTGGAAGCTTTGCACCATCAATCCACCACAAACCAGCAGCGTCAACGCGATCGCGATCTCGGCGATGATCAAACCGTGGAACCAGCGCCGGGCTGAACCGGCACCCCCGCTTCGGTGATCGGTTTCTTTGATGCGTGACATCAACTCGTGAGCACCAGTCGCCTTCAGCGCGGGAAGCAATCCGAAGAGAACTCCGGTGAGCAGAGTCGTCACCACTGCAAAAGCCAAGACTCGCTGGTCTAGCTCGAAATTGTGCAAAAACTCACCCAACGAGAGTCCCCGAATGGGATTGAGCATGGCGAGCGCCGGGACCAACCAGTTCGCGAGGAGCAATCCACCCGCACCGCCGACGAGCGCGAGAAGCATACTCTCGGTAAGAAGTTGCCTGACGAGGCGGCAGCGGCCAGCGCCGAGCGCCCCACGCAACGCCAGTTCCCTTTGGCGCACGATGCCGCGGGCTAATTGCAGATTGGCTATGTTCGCACAACAGATCAGCAGGAGAAATCCAACGCCGCCGACCAACGCAAACAATGCCTTCCGAACGCGTCCTTCGAGGTCGCCGAGCAGATCTTGACGAAGCGAAATAACTTTCACGCTCCAGCCGCGCCGAAAGTTGGGATACTCCTGTTCCAGTTGACGGGCGATGGCTTTCAATTCGACGTCAGCCTGCTTCACGCTCACACCCGCTTTTAGTCGCGCGACGATTTCATGGCTCGTCGCCGCCCGCTCAGTCAATGGCAGGTTTTCGATGTTCGTCTGCAGCGGTATCCAAATTTCAGCTGCACCCGGAAGATCGAATCCCTGCGGCATCACTCCAAGAACGTTGTAAGTCCGGCCATCGAGATTGAGCGATTGGCCGATTACTCCAATGTTTCCGGCGAAATGTTTTTTCCAAAAACCATAGCCGATCAACGCGACCGGCGGCCCGCCGGGCCGATCGTCATCGGCAGAAAACGCGCGACCGAGCAGTGGTCTCACGCCCAACGTAATTAGATAATCCGCCATGACGTTGGCACCTCGGGCACGTTCCGGCTCGCGTTGACCGGTCAGATTAAACGAGTGCTGCGTCGCAACACCGCTGCTAACGAAACAATGGCTTCGATCGCGGTATGCCGCGTATTCCAAAAACGAAGATCCGAAAGGATCAAATCCTTCCCGCAATGCGTAGCTTGAAACTACGCGGTCGAGATTTTCAACCGGCAATGGGCGAAGCAGAAGGGCATTAATTGCGCTAAAGATCGCTGTGTTCGCGCCGATGCTGATTGCTAGCGTGCCTACCGCAATTAGCGTGAATCCCGGCTGCTTGAGCAGCATGCGCACGCCGTAGCGGAGATCCTGCCAAAGCGTTTGCATCTCTCGATTCCTCAGGCGGCCATGCGGTCCTCGACGATCTGACCATCAAACAAGTGCACGGTGCGATCTGCGTGCTGCGCGAAACGTTCGTCGTGGGTGACCATGCAAATCGTGGCGCCACCCTGATGCAGTTCGCGGAGCAGTTGCATCACCGCTTCGCCATTCCGCGAATCGAGATTGCCAGTCGGCTCATCGGCTAGTAGAATCGCCGGCCTGCCAGCCAGCGCGCGCGCGACGGCAACACGCTGTTGCTGGCCGCCGGAGAGTTGGCTCGGGAGATGTTTGCCCCGATGCGCCATGCCTACCCGCTCGAGAGCTTCAGTCACAAGAGCTTTACGGTCGCCAGCGCTCATCCCGCGATAGGTGAGCGGCAATTCAACATTCTCAAAAACGCTGAGGTCCCCGATTAAGTTGAAACTCTGGAAAATGAAGCCGATTTCGCGATTTCGAACGCGCGCACGATCTGCGAATGAAAGATTAGCGACTTCATGGCCCTTCAGCGCGTAGCTGCCCTCTGAAGGCGTGTCGAGCAGTCCGAGGATGGACAGCAGAGTCGTCTTCCCACAGCCTGACGGTCCAGCGATCGAAATATATTCGCCTTCGCGAATGTCGAGATGAATTCCCGAAAGTGCGTGTGTTTCTACTTCATCCGTAAGAAACACCTTGGTGACGCCAGCGAGACGTATCAATGGATGGACACCGTTTCCGTTAACGACATTTGTCGGTTGCGTTTCAGTTAGTTCATTCGAGTTCATGTTGTTCGTATTGCTTTGATTGTTTCAAATCTGAAATCAGACTCAGAAATAAGAACTTAGTTCAGTCGAATTCGGTCATGTGCGTCCCACGCACTAGTGTCGGAAAGGATGACCTGATCCCCGGGTTGGAGACCGTCTAAAATCTGAATGGTGTTGACGGAGCTTTTGCCGAGCTTGACCGGCGTGCGCACGGCTTCGGAGGTGCCGGCGACCAGCTTAAACATTCCGACAGTGTTGTTCTCCTGGCCGAATGCCGGGCGGCCGACGTAAACGACGTCGTCGAGATGTTCGAGCTCGATTGTTCCGTCAACGCTGAGGTCGGGGCGCGCGCCTTTCGGCAACTGCTCATCAAAGGCGACTTCGACGTTTACTGTCCCCTGCTCCACTGCAGGATCGACGCGCGTAACGTGACCGTTCGCGACGCCATTGCGAGTGTCGATGATCGCTTTCTGACTAATCTGAATGTCCTTCGCCTGCGTCTCGGCAATTTTTACCTGCGCCTTCAGTTTCGTTGGATCCGCAACCCGCGCGAGGTTATCACCGACCTTCAATCGCTGCCCGATTTGCACGGGCAACTGTTGCAACACGCCCGACATGCCTGCGCGCACATGCAGCGCTTCAACTTGATCAAACTTCAATTTCGCGAGCTGATTCGCTTGATCGACCGCCGCCTGCTTCGCGGCCAACTGCGGCTCGATCGAATCGCGAGCGAACGCCAACCGCTTTAACTCGATCTCGTCGCTCTTCTGACACTCCTGTTCTTTGATTTTCGAAGTTTTGTAAACGAGATCGGCGACGAGCCCGTTCTTCGCCAGTTGGTCATTGGTCTGCCGCTCCATCTTCGCCTGCTCGTAAGCGGAATGCGCGACTGCAGTTTTGGATTCCTGATCGAGAAGCTCGCGTTGCAATGTCGCGCGGGATGTAGCGAGATCGGCCTCGGCGCCCTTCGCCTTAGACTCGGCCTCGTGCGCGCTCTGCTCCAGTTCGGGGCTGCTCAACTCTAGTATAACGGCGCCCGGTTCGACTTTTGTCCCCGGCCAGATATTGATTTTTTCCACGCGCCCTTCAGTGTTCGCAGGAATCCAGCGGATGTCTTCCGGCACGAGCGTTCCGAGACCACGAACCTGACGTACCATCGGGCCGCGCTTCACCGTATCGATCCAGACGGTGGAGCGATCGACGCTCGGCACTGCTGGTTTCAATCGCGAGATTGCAATTGTCGCTAGAATCAAACCAAGTGCGGATGCAGCGATGATAATGATGCGACGCTTTCGCTTTTTCGCCGCAACGCCTACGCGCGGTACGTCCATCGAGGAAAGACTTGGCGTAAATCCCGCTGGTCGCACGATGTTTTCGTCTTTTGATTTTCGCTGCGGAATCACAGTTCGATTAAAATTGACCGATTGCGCGGCAAAATTCAGTGAGAGCAGACGCCGCGCTGAACAACGGCGCTGCGGCTGTAACGATGATCAGTGCAAATAAACATGCCTCACGAATGAAATCACGCCGTGCTTCCCGCTCAAAATAATGCCTGCCGATATTACGAAACGCCGGCTCTACAGTTTTGGCGCAACGTGGCTGATATCCGAGGCGCCCCGGCTGATAATGAAATTCAACCAGAGGAAAGCTCCGGCTGTTACGAGCTTTTGATGAGATCGGTTTCATAATCTGTTTTTTCCTTTATTGGCGTTTCATGATGCAATGGTCGTGCCAACTGCTGACAAAATGTGGTATGCTTCGCTCCATCAGCGACTTACGTCCGCATCAGCGACTCGAGGGCTCGTATCGTTAATCCGCTTATGGGATTGTGTCGTCCCAACTTCGGGACGCAATAATTCATCACGGCACGCGCAAAAAGATTGTCCATGTCCAAGGTGTCGTTGGAACATTCTGGTGTTCTTCTTTCATGTCCTCTCATGAGAAGCGGTTCGCCGCCTCGCTGGATTCAAATAATTTTATCTCAGCTCGCCCAATTGCCTTTGGCGGTTAAGAACCGAAGTAAAATGATTCAACTCACGGGAGGTGGCGAACTTCACCGTGCCCGCAGCAGCCGGGTACTAGCGCGGCAGACTCAGCAAAGCTTCGGCACCCTTCCCATTCTTTCGGTTGCGCAACACCAGCGAACCGCCGTGTGCTTCAGCAATTTGACGACTTAATGGCAGACCAATGCCTGAGCCGTCAGGCTTTGTGGTAAAAAACGGCACGAAAAGATTCGCCGGGTTCATGATGCCCGGGCCTTCGTCTGAAACAAAGATCTCAATGCAATTTTCCTTATCGCGCCAGCCGATTGCAACCTTTCCGCGCGTCTCAAGCGCAGCATCGACAGCGTTGTGCACCAGATTTATCAAGGCTTGTTCAATCTGGGCCGCGTCGGCACGAATAACCTTTTTTGGTCCGGAAAGGGCCTGCACCCTGAGCCTCGGTTCTAAGTCCACAACGCGCTGCACCAATATCGCAAGATCGACATCTTGTTTTTGAGGCGGCGGAAGTTTTGTCAGGCGCGTATAAGCTTCCAGGAAACGGCTTAGCGAATCGGCGCGCGACGCGATGGAGTTCAACCCGGAGCTTGCATCATCTTTCCAGTCCGACGGGAGCGGATCGCGCCGCAGCAGCGATTCCAGACTCGCGGCAAGTGATTTGATTGGAGCCAGCGAATTGTTCATCTCATGACCGAGCACACGCACAAGTCGTTGCCAGGCGCGTCGCTCTTCTTCGCGCAAGGTCCGACTGAGGTCCGTGAGCACGAGTAGCTCGTGGGGCAAACCGTGTTCCCGAAATGTGCTCCGGCGAATGCCCCAACGGCCTGACCCGCCTGGAAAATTCAAGGCCAGCGGTTCGTCCTCGGCCGCACCAAAACAACGGTCAAGCCCAAGTTCCTTTGCTGGTTTGCCCAATAATTTGTCGATGGTCTGTCCCAGCAATGTTTCACCAGCGCGATTGACGAGGCGCAGACGCAGTTCGGGATCGAACGTGAAAATTGCCACATCGATTTCACTCATGATCGTGCGCAATAGCGCAGTCGCTTCAAAGGCGCCGAGACGCTGCCGACGCAACGTTTCTCCGAGCGAATTAACTTCCAGAAGGACCTCGCCGAGCGCGCTATCTTCGCCGGCCCCCCTCGCACGAATCGAGTAGTCGCCTTCGCGTAATGCCGCGAGCAGATTAGACAAGGTTTGCAATGGGCGAACGACGTGTTCTCGTGCGCTGGAAATGAACGCAACAAAGCAGCCGAGAATAAGAATCGTGAGTGTCCATCGCAGTTTGTCGGTGTAATCGCCGAACCAAAGAAGCGCGAGTGCAACAACAATTGCAGGGAGAATGGCGCCAAAGGTCAGCCAGCCAATTTTCCCTTCGTAGGAAAGCCGATGCCGGTTCTTCGAACGATTCATTTGCAGGCTGTAGCGGCAGGCGTGTCGCCTGCGAAATCAAAAGATCTGCAGCCGACACGGCTGCCTCTACAGTTCATAAACCATACTGCTGTAAACGTCGGTAGAAGGCGCTTCTACTCAAGCCGAGAGCCTCTGCGGCTTTGCGTGCGTTGCCATCATTTCGTGCCAGCGCCTTTTTGATCAGAAACGCCTCTACTTCTTCCAGACTCATTTCTTCGAGAGTGCGCGATTCGCTGCCGCTGGTCGTCAAACCAAGGTCCTTTGCGTGGATTTGCCGATCTCGTGTCATCAATACGGCGCGCTCGACGACGTGATCCAGTTCCCGAACATTCCCGGGGAAAGAGTGTTGCAGGAAACGCTCGCGCGCGCTTTCGTCGAAACCGCTAATTGGTTTCCGGTAACGTTCTGCATGTTGACTAAGAAAGCTGTTCGCCAGCGGCATGATATCCTCTCGCCGATCGCGCAGCGGCGGCAATTCAATTTGGATTGTATTAAGACGAAACAGCAGGTCCTGCCGAAAACGACCGGCTGCGATTTCGTTCTCCAGATTTGCATTTGTAGCGGAAATGATCCGCACGTTTGCGTGCAGCGTTTTTGATGAACCAACGCGCTCGAAATCGCCTGTCTCGATTACTCGCAAAAGTTTTGCCTGTTGAGCGAGCGGGATGTTGGCGATCTCGTCCATGAAGAGCGCGCTCTCATCCGCAAGCTCGAATCGTCCTGCGCGATCCGCCTTTGCATCAGTAAACGCGCCTTTGACGTGTCCGAACAGTTCGCTCTCAAAAAGTGTCTCGGACAACCCGCCCATATTCACGGTGATCATCGTTCGCGCCGCTCGCGGCGAGAGAGCGTGAATCGCTCGCGCAACCAAACTTTTCCCCGTGCCGTTTTCGCCTGTAATCAGCACGTTCGCATCTGATGGCGCAACGCGCGAAATCATCTCGATCACTGGCCGCATCACGGGCGATTGCGCGATCAAATCCGGGATGGTACCGCGCAAAAGTTCATTCTC
The DNA here is from genome assembly GCA_003217895.1 of Verrucomicrobiota bacterium. Taxonomy (GTDB): domain Bacteria; phylum Verrucomicrobiota; class Verrucomicrobiia; order Chthoniobacterales; family UBA10450; genus Udaeobacter. Next base: position 2,004 of record QHMS01000103.1, on the reverse strand, counting down.
CGCTTCGAGCTTCCGTCCGCGACGGAGCGCGGAAGCGAGCTCAATTTGTGTCCCCACGATCGTCAACAAGCGCTGGTTGTCCCATGGCTTAGTTACAAAATCGCGCGCGCCACGTTTCATTGCGTCCACCGCCAACTGGATCGTTGCCCAGGCAGTCATCACCACAATCGGAAGCGTGTGGTCGATCTCCTGAATCTTTGAAATCGCTGACAAGCCTTCCTGGCCCGAGGTCGTATCGCGAGTGTAATTCAGGTCCATCAGCAACAGCGCGTATTCTTTCTTTTCCAGCGCGTGAAAGACGCCGGCGAGCGAGGTGACGCCTTCGGTCTGATGACCTTCGCTCTTGAGCAAAATGCGCAGTGCTTCGAGCACATCGCGCTGGTCGTCTGCGAGAAGAATTCGAGCCATGGCTAAAGCTTTCTCTACCCCAGGGAGCCAAAAGCGAGCCCGAGGCCGTACGTAACTACAGCAACGATGATGCCAATCCAGGTCATCTCCAGACCCGATGCCCACCACGAGCGGATCGTGATCAGCGATTTGAGTGCTCCAACGGCAAAATGCGCGACCAGACTGATCCCAAACGAAGCGATAACGGCATCCAGGCCGCCGGAGAAAAAGAACGGAATGATCGGCACAAACGCGCCGATTGCAGTCGAAATGCCGGCCGATAATGCAGCACTCCATTGGTTCGGAAAGCGATGCTCGGAGAGACCTAGCTCACTTTGCGCCATGGCCTGCACGAATTGTTCGGGCTGTTCAGCCAGACGCTCCGCCATTCTCTGTGATTCTTCCGGAGTAAATCCCTGCAATTGATAGAAGAGCGACATCTCCTCGATTTCTTCTTCTGGATTTTCTTCGACCTCGGCGCGCTCGCGCGAGCTTTCGGCTTCGTACACTTCCGCTTCACTTTTTGCCGCAAGATACGCGCCTGCCCCCATGGACAGCGTCGAAGCGAGCATGCCCGCAAGCCCAGAGATCAGAATGTAATGCTGTTGATTGTTCGTTGCTCCGGCAACGCCGGAAACGATTCCAAATACAGCGCCAAGCCCATCGTTTGCACCGTAGATTGCGTCAGCCACCCAACTGCCACCGCGTCCATGCCAGCGTTCCCGCTTCAGGATTTTATCCAGCGCGGTGCGAGGACTCACCGGCGGCGCCATCGCGCTCAACGCGCGCGCATGAGCTTTTTCTTCGATCGCGCTTCTTCGCAAAAACTCCTGCACATCGTGTTCTCCGGCGAACGTCCGCTCCGCTTGATCGTGAAATTCCGCTTCCTGCTTTTCTTCCGTCGCTTCCATGCGACGAATGGCAATCTCTGGTCCGGCGATTTTGTTCCACCAGCGATTTAGCCGGCGCGCAAAAGTATCTTTGTAAACGGGCGGTTCTGCGCCGAGCTCTGTCAGCTTTTTCTCCCAACGCTGCGCATGACGCTCTTCTGCTTCCGCCATGCGCAGGAGAACGCTCTTGCGTTTTTCATCGCGTTCGCGCGCCGCCAGATCGCGATAAGTTTGCGCGGTTTCGACTTCCGCCTGCCAGTTGCGCCTTGCGACTTCAATCGTTTGCTGCAGGCTCCATCGCAGCGCTCAAAGCCGGCTCGACACGCGCTCGCAGCTGCTGCGCTGTGATTATCAGTGCCACTGAACCGATGATGAGCGCGGCAGCAATCAACATGCGCACGGTCAACGTTTCGCCGGCAAAAAAAGTTCCCAGCAAGACGGCGACAATCGGGTTCACATACGCATAAGTGGCGACCTTCGCCGGCTCGCAGTGACGGAGCAGCCAAATGTAAGCCGTGTATCCAACCACAGCTCCGATGAGCACGAGGTAGACAAATGAACCGAGCGACAACATCGAAATCGAACCAGGATGAAACTGCGGCAGTTCGCCGGTCACAACGCCTGCGAACAAAAGCAACATTCCGCCACAGATCATTTGTTGAGCAGCAGTGAGAAAGGGTGACGCTGCGTGTTTCGCGACGCGCGAGTAGAGCGAGCCTGCCGACCA
>QHMS01000328.1 GCA_003217895.1 Verrucomicrobiota bacterium | reverse complement strand
ATCGGGACGCGCGGGCCGGGGGAAACGCAATTAGAAGTTGATCGCCGTCGCGTGCAGGAACGGATCGCGCGGCTGGAACGCGAGCTGGAAGCGGTGCGCAAAACGCGCGCGATACAACGCGAAAGTCGCAAACGACATCAATGGCCTGTCGCCGCTGTGGTCGGATACACCAACGCTGGAAAATCGACGCTGCTGAATCTGCTGACGGGCGCCGGCGTTGAAACCGAGAACAAACTTTTCGCCACGCTGGATCCTACTACGCGCAGCCTGGTGTTGCCTAACAAACAGCGAGTTCTTTTGACTGACACGGTCGGCTTCTTGCGAAAGCTTCCCCACACGTTGATCGAATCGTTTAAGGCCACGCTCGAAGAGGTCAGCGAAGCCGATCTGCTCATTCACATTGTCGATCTGAGCCATCCGCGCGTGGACGAACAAATGGAAGCCGTCGATACCGTGATCAAGGAACTCGACGCTTACGGCAAACAAACGCTGATCGTGTTCAACAAGATCGACAAACTGCCAGACCGTGAACTGGTCGAACCGTACTTGAAGCGATTTCCCGGCAGCGTCGCAATCTCCGCGCGCACAGGAGAAGACGTTAACAAACTCGTGCAAGCGCTGGAAGACGCGGTTAGTTCTTGGCGATTGCGCTCTCGCTTTCGTATTCCGCCGAATGAATCTGCGTTGATCGCGGAGATCCATCGAGTCGGCCACGTGTTGGAGTTGCGGTATGAAGGTAATGACGCCGTAATCATCGCCCACGTTCCGCCCAATTTGGCGCAGAAGCTCGAGCGATACACAGAAAGGTAGAAGCCATCTCATAATGTCATTCTGAGCGAAGCGAAGAATCTCGGATCAAATCTGGATCGATCCACCGACGGAAATAGACAGAGATGTTTCGCTTCGCTCAACATGACAGCGCCATCGATGAGTTCAGTTGTAGCGACTTCGTCCTGCGGCAAGATTGCGCACTGCTGATTCGACGCTTTGCGCGATCTGCGACCACCCGGTTCGGTCGTTTATCATTGGTGCAAACTGGAGCGCATCTCCAATAACCAACTTGATCGTCACTGGCCGCGGTAGCCTTCGATGTGGCGGCAGAGCCGCAAAAGTTCCCGCGAGACGGCAAGGCACAACGGGCACGTCTGTCTCCGCAACGAGCATCCCGAGTCCGTGCTTGAACGGCATCATGGAGCCTGTGCGACTGCGGCCACCTTCGGGAAAGATGATGAAGATCGCTCTTTCTTCCTGTAATTTACGGCGCAAATCGGACAAGGCGTGGGGGCCGCAATTTTTTCGCCACATTGGCAAGGCGTTGAGCATGATTGCCGAGAACGTGCTGGTCACAGTGCTTTGGAAGAAAACGTCGCCCGCGGCGATTGGGAAAGCGCGTTCTCGATGGCGAGGAATGAGGGCTGCTCCAAGAACCAACGCGTCGAGATGACTGCAATGGTTCGCGGCGAGCACAAACGGTCCGTGCGCCGGCAGCTTCTCGCGGCCGATGATCGTGAGTCGATGCGCGATCGCAAAATAACTTCGCAGCAGCGAAAAACAAAGATGATGCGCAAGGCTTTCGAGAAGCCCGCTCTCACGTCGGACGCTCCGAAACCGCTCGCTCGGCGTAAGGCCGGTATCGCGCGCAGGCTCAAGTTTCCACGGTTCCATCACGTTCCCCATCCGGTAAAAATTTGCTGCGGTTGGCCGACAGCGATGCCGACAAAGTAATTGACGTAATGAAACACCGCTGGCGCGACCAGAATGAGACTATCGAACCGGTCGAGGATGCCGCCGTGCCCGGGAATGAGTTTTGCGGTATCCTTGAGGCCGAGATCACGCTTGATGGAGGACAACATGAGATCCCCAAATTGTCACACAATGCTTACAATGACACCGAGACCCATCAAGCGGACGGGCGTGTCGAGGGCCGTGCCTAACCAGACAAAATGCGCGCCGAGCGCGAAGAGCGGCGTGGTCAGAACGATTGCGCCGAGCGCGCCGCCGACTGTTTTGTTCGGGCTGGTGTTGGGAACAAATTTTCTACGACCAAATAAATGGCCACAGATGTAAGCGAAGATGTCATTGAGCTCCACGGCGAAGATGTTCAGCAACAGGATTGGCCGATAATTCCAATCGTTTGCCATGTAGCCAAGATTGCCGAGCGCGCTTCCGAAGAGAGCGAACC
>QHMS01000327.1 GCA_003217895.1 Verrucomicrobiota bacterium | reverse complement strand
GAGCGGAGCGCGCCAGAAAAACGATCGATGCATTTGCCACCACGCTTTCGCATTTCCCAAGCGCCATGCCGCAAATGTTGGTGGCGCTCGATTACTCGCTGAGCAAACCGCGACAGATCGTGATCGCCGGCAAGAAGGATGCGCCAGAAACGAAAGCATTTCTTAAAGAGGTACATCGTCATTTTCTGCCAAAAACGATCCTCATATTGGCTGATGGCGCTGAAGGCCAGAAATATCTCGGCGAGAAAAACGAAGCGATCCGCGCGATGTCCCCGATTGACGGCAAACCAGCCGCCTACGTGTGTGAGAATTTCACGTGCAAAGCGCCGGTGACTGATCCAAAGGCGCTGGCTGAACTGTTGTCCAAATGAGTGGATCGACTATCGAAGACGGAAGTAACCATGTTTAGATGCCACGTTTGCGGTAATACGACAGCAAAATCTGATTTTGTGAGTGAAGTGTTCGTGATCGACGGACGCCGTGTGCTTGTCGGGCACATTCCCGCGCAAATCTGCGAGCGTTGCGGCGAAGCAACCTTTTCGCGTGAGACGACCGAACGAGTTCGTCGTTTGGTTCATGGAGAGGGCCAGCCGTCCAAGACGGTGCCTCTGGACGTCTTTGCCCTGACGTAGTCTGCCACGTACGCCTGCGAAAATTTCACCTGCAAAGCGAGGGTGACTGATAAGAAAGCGCTGAATAATTTCCTTTCGCGCTAAGCCGTAGCAGCATCCCATAAGGCGCAGCCGCTGAACTATTGCAGGCGAATCATGTCTCGTAGCTAGCTCCGCAGGAGACATAAATTAATACTTTCCGGAGGCATGACAGTCCGTTAAACTGCGCGCTTCTTGAACCCCCCCGACAATCTCGCGCCGGACTAATTTTTTTCCGATTCCGGAAGAAATTCCAAAACTTAGCCCGGTAAATTCCGTAGAAGAACAATGAAAGAAAATAAACCCCCAGATGAAAACGATAACTGAGTTTATTTGCGCGACGTTTTCGGTCGCCATCCTCACCATTGGCGCAGTAACCGCAAATAGCGGACCTCTGACGACGCCACGCCCACGTCCAACGCCTGCCCCGAGGTATCCTGCCATTCTGACCGCGATTGGGCATTGTTGTTCCACGAATATTTGGGAGGGCTACGCGGACCTCAATGGTGACGGGATTCCGGACGTGGTCTTTACTTTTCTCAGCGGGAGCACGGAGGGATCGCCCATCATCATCGCTCTTGGTCAGCCCGGAGGCTCTTACGTCGACGGTACCACACAAGTAATCTCCGGTGAGGTGCCCGCTCCTGTTCACGCGCGTAAGATCCTTGTCGCCGATTTCAATGGAGACGGCTGGCCTGACATTTTTATCGCCGATCACGGCTACGATGCGCCGCCCTTTCCGGGAAATCATAACTGGCTGTTGTTATCCGACGGCGCGGGCCATTTGGTTTACCAGAGCGCATTGGCTACCATTGATCCGGTGGGATTTCATCATTCCGCGACTGCGGGAGCTATCGATCGCAGCGGGCATATCGACATCTTCGTGACAGATCAAACCCCCGAAACGGGCCCCTATTTTTTCCTCAACGATGGGCAGGGTCACTTCACGCTTGATAGGACACGCGTACCTCTCGGTGTTATTGACCGACCGTTTTGGAGCTGTGAGCTGATTGACGTCGATTATGACAACAACCTGGATCTGGTCGTTGGCGGCAGCGAAGGTCCGTATTCTAGTGGCTTACTGCCGACACAGATATTCTGGGGCGATGGCACCGGGTTTTACAGCGATGCAAATAAAACTGTGCTACCAGCCGAGCCTGCGTGGGACACAGTCCTGGACATTGATGCGGAGGACATCAACCACGACGGCCTGCGCGACCTGGTGATTACGCGCACCAACTCATTCTATACCGGCTTTTACTTTCAGGTGGTGATGCAAACAAGCCGCCGCGTATTTGCAGATGAATCGTTGCCGCGGCTAATCCACGATCCCAGCACGTGGATAGGTAACAATGCACCGTGGGTAATTTGGATGCACTTGGTCGATATGACTGGCGATGGTGCGCCCGATATTGTCGTCGATGATCAAGCGACGCTTCCCCCCCTCGAGCTAGGCTGGGCGAATGACGGCAATGGTTATTTCACCTTTACAGGCGGCTGGTCACAAGTGATTTGGACCACTCCGCTTGTTGGTGGCACGTTCTCCCCGCCAGCACCGGGCACATACAGCTATGACCTGAACTGGAACGAGCCTGTCGATCCGGCATCAGTTCAACCTACCGATCTTACGCTGAGCGGCATTCAGGGCGCCACCGTGACTGGGGTCGCCGTGATCCATGAAAACTTGACTACCGAGTTCACACTGGATATCCCCACCGGGGGAAGTTTGACGGCGAGCATTGCCGCCGGGGCGATCACTGCTCAATCTGGCCATCCTAACGTGGCATTCTCGGGAAGTTACCCAGTCTCGCCTTGGGCACCTAGACCGAGCCCGACGCCGCGGCACCACCCGACCCCGCCGCCTCGACCCTAGAGAAACTGGCCCAACCAGACTTTGGTTTCCCCAAAGCCGCGGTAACGGACAAGCAGCGTAGCTGAATCGATGGACCAGGCGGTTGGCACAACCGCCTCTACAACGGTTTCACGACTTTGCTCAGGGGATTCATTTACTGCCGGGCTTAACGGCAGGGATCTCCACCAGATCAGGCGGCAGCTTGTCCGACGGAAAGTTTTCCACATTCATTTGAACGAGGCGCACGAACGGGCAGCCGAAGTCTGGTTTCTTGTCACCACTGCGATCGACAATCACGCCAACTGCCGAGACGCCGCCGCCGTGCGCGTGAACAATATCGATGGTTTCCTGCACGCGGCCTCCGCGGGTGACCACATCTTCGGTCACGATGAATTTTTCATTCGGCGAAATTTGAAAACCGCGGCGTAAGACGAGCTTTCCTTCCTCTTTTTCGACAAAAATATGGCGTTTGCCTAA
>QHMS01000212.1 GCA_003217895.1 Verrucomicrobiota bacterium | reverse complement strand
CGTTCGTGGAGAAACGACCGGCCTTTTTGGCCTTCCTAACCATTTCGCTTCTCGTCATTTCCGGCGGCGCTTTGCGCGCGCAGGGATTGGCTCCAGCAACCTTGAACCTTGCGAGCCACGATCAAAAGACTGCCGACGACATCGTGCAAATCATCACCAGTAAGTCGGTGAAGGAACCTGCGGATAAACCAGTGCACGCGATCACGAAACAGCGGGCGCCGGTTGTCGCGAAAAAACTGGCCCAACCGGTTAAGAAAGAGCCGGCGCCGGCTATCGCCAAAGAGTCGGCACAGCCGTTCGTGGGAGAGCCAGTGCGGCCAATGGACCAGCAAACCGTAACCAAGACAACGAAGCACGTTGGCCTTTTCAGCTTCAAAAGCCCAGAGGGAAAGAAAGAATCAGTTCCGGTTGTCACACAGTATTATCCCAAGCAGATCGTTTATCCCTTCGGCAGGGTTGATCGCCACATCGATACCAGATTGATGCAGGCAGCGAGCATCGCGGAGGAACGCGCCCATGCGCACTCGCGCTCACGCTGCTGGCATTACGTCAAGGAAGCTTTGCTCGCCTCTGGTGTGGTTGATTCCCGCCCGAAGACCGAACTCGCCAGAGACGCTGCGTCAGAGCTAGTCAGCAATTACGGATTCAAGAAACTGCCTGTGACAGATCCATTCTCCGCGCCCGTCGGCTCGGTGCTCGTGTATGGCACCTCGCGCAGCGTCGGTCATGTCGAGTTTCGCACTAAGAATGGGTTCGTCAGCGATTTCCGTTCGCCGACACCATCGCGCCGCCCGCTGCTCGGCGTTTACGCGAAGTTGTAATCCCGGATAATTTCGGAACCAGCGTCAGCCGGCGTTTGTCAATCGCCGCCCTGCCCAAACGGACCTTTTTCTCGCTCCTAGTAATTCCTAACCAGGCGAGTCACTGCGATGAGCATGGACAAGACCGGCCAGACCGCGATCCCAGTGATCAGAACAAAAAACAAAAGCTCGGCGACATAATCACGGCTTCTTTCTGCGCCCAAGAATTCACTGCTTAATTTGTGGAAGGCAGGCAACTTAATGGCAGGCCGGCCAGCGGGCGAAATCGCCTCTGCGTCCGCTGTGGGACGATAGTTGTAATCCGTTAATGGAAAACTCTGGTGACCACGCCGTGCGAGGTCGTCGCGAGGCGAGCCGCGCTCTTCGTGATTTATTTGAGGTATTGGTTTCATAAATTTCTAAGTTGTTAAGTGTGATACCGAATGCGGTTCGAGAGTACCGGCGCAAAAAACCCGCGCGTGGTAGATTCGACCACTGGGGTGCCGCGAATTGCGGGCTCCAACTTGGCGAAGTCTAACGAGCCTTTATGCCGCCCGCCCGCCCCGGCGGGCAGCGCGAATCGGCGCGTTAATCAATTTCATCGGCTCTTCATGTACAGTAGTTTCCGTGTTTGTCCAATGTCGGCCTGCGATCTCCGCTGTAAGTCTCTCTCCGACTGAGGGAAGCCACCTGTAATTTATTTTGCGATTTCCGCTGCCTAACGCTGTTCCACGAGAATCCTAAACAATTTGGGATCGAGACGAGCTTTAAAACGCCGAACCCTGTTAAACGCTGGAGTGCTCTCCAGCGCAGTCTCGATTCTAGATACCAACGAATCGTCGAATTCGCTGATGGCCTCCGCAGCCGGAGGTCTCCAAGTGGGAAGACGTGACAGCGCTTTTCCCCATGATACCGTGCGCGAGATGGAAGCGGCTGATTGGGTATCACTGAGCGATCAGGAACTTCTCGAACGCCGTATTTCCACGCTTGGCTTGCGGCTCGAGGGCACGGCGCTCGAACCGTTGATCAAACAGCTTTACGACGAGCTTTCGGCAAAGGGACTCCTGTTTCATCCTTCGTGTCACATAGGCGATGAATGGTTTGTACCGATCGGCATCCCGGCGATTTTCATTCCGTTCTTTCTCGTGCACGACCGGCTGCGCACGCTGGAGCGCACGATGATGCTCGAAGTGGAAGGCGAAACGCCGGAGTGGTTTATGAAACTGATGCGGCACGAGGCGGGACACGCCTACACCTACGCCTACCAGCTTACTCGTAAGAAAAAGTGGCGGCAGATTTTCGGGCCGACATCGCGCGAGGAGACGCCGGATACGTACCGGCCGCGCCCATTCAGTCGCAGTTACGTGATGCATTTGGAAGACTGGTACGCGCAGAGTCATCCTGACGAAGATTTCGCAGAGACGTTTGCGGTCTGGCTCACGCCCGGGCTCGATTGGCGCAAAGATTATGCCGGCTGGCCGGTACTACGAAAACTGGAATACGTAGATGAGCTCATGCGATCGCTTGTGGGCAAGCCGCCGGCGCATACGCCGGAATATTACGTTGCTGATTACGATTGCCTCAACGTTAAGCTCAAGACTTACTACGCGCGCAAACGTAAGCTCAACGAAGATGCGTATCCGGATTTTTACGATGCCGATCTGCGACAGCTCTTCGCCGCGCCGTCTGGGATCACAGCAAGCGCATATCTGCGACGGCGAAGGCGGCGATTGCTCAATGCTGTTTCCCAATGGACGAACGAAAAGAAGTTTCCCGTGAACCAGTTGCTCGCAAGGCTCACGCGCCGCTGCGATGAACTTGGGCTGCATGTGCTCAATGACGATCCGCAGGAGGATTTTCGTGTCACGGCCTTCATCACTACGCTGGTTATGAATTATCTTTTCACCGGCAAATTCAAACGGACTAAGTAGCGGCTGTGAAAAAGAAACTCAAAGTCCTCGTGCTCTTTGACGGCACAAGTCCAACTACGCTCGACCAGGACTTCACGAAAGAGCTGAAGACGAAGGACTGGAAAACCGAGGCGGACGTCATGGCCGCGCTCGGTAAGCTCCGTCATACCGCGGAGCATCTCGCCATCTACGACGATGTTGATCTGGTGCGGCAAAAACTGGAGACCTGCGCCCCCGACATTCTTTTCAACCTCGTCGAACAATTTAAAAACAGGCCCGGTTTCGATCAGAACATTGTTTCTTTTTTCGAAATGCAGGATTTGCCTTTCACCGGGTGCGGTTCGACTGGCCTGACCCTTTGCAAGCACAAGGGCATTTCAAAGAAAATTCTGCATTATCACGGGATCCACGTTCCGCATTTCGTGGTTATTCCGCGTGGCCAGCGCATTGGCCGGCCGAAGCAGCTTAAATTGCCAGTCTTGGTGAAGCCGGTGAAGGAAGAAGCATCCTACGGCATTTCGCAGGCGTCATTTGTCCAAAATGAGGAGCAATTTCGAGAACGGGTGGCGTTCATTCACGAGAAATACAACAGCGACGCCATTGCCGAGGAATACATCGAAGGCCGCGAGCTTTACGTGAGTCTCATTGGCAACGTGCGGTTGATTGTTTTTCCAATCCGCGAGCTGGTCTTCCGCGAAGTGCCGCCGAACGAACCGAAGATCGCTACTTACAACGCGAAATGGGACGAAGAATATCGCAAACGCTGGGGCTTGGAGAACCAGTTCGCCGAAGATCTCGATCCGGCGCTTGTCACCAACATCCAGGAAACATGCAAAGACATCTATCGTTTGCTGACAATCGACGGCTACGCGCGCATCGATCTTCGACTGACGCCCGAAAACAAGCTCTATTTCATCGAGGCAAACCCAAATCCCATCCTCGCAGACGACGAAGACTTCGCGCTCGCAGCGGGCAAAGCCGGCCTGCCGTATGAGGAATTGATCGAGCGGATCGTCCGGCAAGGGATGAATACCGTTCGCGATTGACGGAGGCATTGGGGCGCGGTATCCGGCGGAAAAACTGCCGCGCGTGCTGTCTAATTTTCGGCTAAGCTAGGACATGAGTGTGCAAGTTTATGGATGCAATCATGTCGCCATCGAAGTGGACGACATCGAGAAGGCGGTGGCGTTTTACAAGGACGTTTTCAATCTCGAACAAATGAGCGGCGGCGAGGGCGACGCGTTTTTCAAATTGGGTGAGCATCAGTTCCTCGCAATTTTCGAAGTGGAAAAAACGCAGCGAGCGAACATGCGGCATTTCGGGATCATGGTTCGCGATGAAGCGCAGTTGGAGCAAGTTCGAGAGAAACTCACGAAGAAATATAAACTGAAGCTGGAGCCGCCGTTCCGCTGCGATTTTCGCGATCCGTGGGATAATCGCATCCAGGTGGTCGATCTTCACGACGAATCGCTTGTCTGGCTATTGCCCTATGCCGAAGTGCAGAAGGCGGGCATCAAGTTCGACGCAAAATAAACAATGATTTCATTCATCATCCCTGCACATAACGAAGAATTCGAGCTCTCGTCGACGCTCGTCGCGATTCACGCCGCTGCTTCCAGCGCGGCGCAGCCGTACGAAATTATCGTAGTTGATGACGCGTCGACAGACGCGACGCCGGAGATTGCCGCGCAGGGTGGCGCGAAAGTATTTCGAATCAATCGACGCCAAATCGCGGCCGCGCGGAACGCAGGCGCGCGCACCGCGCAGGGCGAGTATCTCTTCTTCGTCGACGCCGATACGCGGATCAGCCGGGAACACGTTAGCGAAGGGATCGCAGCGCTGGAAGCGGGTTACGCAGGCGGCAGCGCACGTGTGGCGATGGATGGAGTCGTTCCCGGTTGGGGTCGCGTTCTGTTGCGCGCGTTTTCCGTGCTTTATTTTGGACTCAATCTCGGCGCTGGTGCGTTTCTTTTCACCAGACGACGCAATTTCGAGGCAACTGGAGGCTTCGACGAGCAATACTTTGTCGGCGAAGAAGTTTACTTCAGCCTCGCATTAAAAAATCTTGGGCGCTTCAAGGTCCTGCGTGAACCGATCGTCACGTCCGGACGCAAATTGCGCATGTACCCGGCTGGACAATTTCTTGGCGACTTCTTCGGAGTGGTCGTCGCCGGTCCTCGCGGGGCGCGCTCGCGGGCGAAACTGCGCTTGTGGTACGACGGCAAACGCGAAAAACAGGCAGCGGAATTATGACGGATTCCGCAGGACTGGCGTGATGCGCGGTTGCCAAAATGGGTTCTTGGTCTAAAATAGGCGCTTCGTTATGGCAGAGAGCAGTGAAACGTTGAGCCTCAAGGAGTTTCAGTTGCATGACAAAGATACCGGCAGCGCGGATGTGCAGGTCGCACTTCTCACTCGTCGGATTGAGCATTTGACTGAGCACCTCAAGACCAACCGGAAAGATCATTCTTCGCGCCGCGGCCTCCTTAAGATGGTCGCGCAACGCCGGAGTCTGCTTGATTATTTAAGCAAAACAAAAGCCGATCGTTATAAAAAACTGATCGACAAACTGAACCTGCGCAAATAACCGGTCAGTCATTGGTCTAAACTCCAACCGTTTGAACTGCTCGAATCCAGAAGTAAAATTAAGAACAGACAATCAGCAGTCCCAGGCTGCAGTAATCACCTTGGATTTTAGGTTTTAGTTTCGCGTCCGGCAGCGGCCGGACAACGGGTTTAAAACCTACAGTCAGGGTGACCAGCCTGGAACCGCACATCCAGGAAAGTACAATGCAACAAAAGGTCACAGCCCAAATTGGGGCTAATCAAATCTCCATAGAAACCGGCAAAATCGCCAGGCTCGCCGACGGAGCAGTCGTCGTCACGTGCGGCGATACAACGATCTTGGCCAGCGCCGTCTCGTCCACAGCAGTCAAAGAGGGTCAGGATTATTTCCCGCTCACGGTCGATTATCGCGAAAAAGCGGCAGCGGCGGGAAAATTTCCGGGCGGCTATTTCAAGCGTGAAGGCCGTCCCACGGAAAAAGAAACGCTCACTTCGCGCATGATTGATCGACCCCTGCGGCCGCTCTTTCCGCAGGGATATTTTTACGATACCCAAATCATCTCAATCTTGCTTAGCGCCGACGGTGAAAATGATCCTGACATTCTGGCGATGAACGGCGCATCGGCTGCGCTGTACGTTTCGGACATTCCGTTTGCCGGACCAATCGGCGCAGTGCGCGTCGGCCGGGTGAACGGCGAATTCGTGGCCAACCCGACGCATACCGAGCGCGCACAGAGCGATCTCGATATTGTTTACGTCGGCACCGAAAACGATGTGATCATGATTGAAGGCTCGGCCAGAGAGGTGCCGGAAGCCGAGTTCGTGAAAGCGCTAGAATTCGCGCACGGGCATGCGCGTGAGATGATTCGCGTTCAAAAAGAACTGGCGGCGATGGTCAACAAACCAAAACGGGATGCGCAGTTGCTCCAGGTGAATCAGGATTTGCTCGATATCGCGTACCACGTTGCGGGCGATCGAATCGAACAGGCGCTTTACACAGAAGGCAAAGTCGCGCGCGCTAAAGCGGTCGATTCGTTGCGCGAGGAAGTGAAGACGGCCATCCTGGAAAAACATCCCGAGGCTGATCCATTCTTGATCTCGCAGGCATTCGATTACGTCCAAAAAAAGGCGTTTCGCGTCAGCATTTTGGAAAAACAGAAACGGGTCGATGGCCGTGGCTACCAGGATTTGCGGCCGATCAACTGCGAAGTGAGCGTCCTGCCGCGTGCGCATGGTTCGGCGATTTTTCAGCGCGGCGAGACGCAGGCGGTGGCGCTTGCAACGCTGGCGCCGATAGAGGAGGCGCAGATGATTGATGCTTACGGCGGTGGCGAACAATCGAAACGTTTTATTCTGCATTACAACTTTCCGCCGTTTAGCGTAGGCGAAACGGGCCGGACTGGCGGACCCGGCCGACGCGAGATTGGCCACGGGGCGCTGGCGGAACGTTCGCTGGAACCGCTGGTGCCGAGTGAACAGGATTTTCGTTACGCCATCCGGATCTCGAGCGAGATCATGGAATCAAACGGATCGACCTCCATGGCGAGCGTGTGCGCGGGCACACTTGCGCTCATGGATGCGGGCGTACCGATCAAAACGCCGGTTGCGGGAATCTCAGTCGGACTGGTGACCGAGCGCGGCGATGATGAACAAATCAAACGCTACGAATTGCTCACCGACATCATCGGCTCGGAAGATCACTTTGGTGACATGGACTTCAAGCTCTGCGGAACAGACGCAGGTGTCACCGGTTTTCAGCTCGATCTAAAGCTCCCGGGCATCAGTCACAAGATCATGGCAGAAGCAATCGAACGCGCCAAAGAAGCGCGTACGAAAATTCTCGATATCATGCGCAGCGCGCTGGACAAGCCGCGGCCGGAACTCTCGAAATACGCGCCCCGGATCGAGACGATCAAAATTAATCCGGAGAAGATCGGTGCGCTCATCGGACCAGGCGGGAAGACTATCAAGGGGATCGTCGCGGAGACCGGTGCTGAGATTAATATTGAGGATGACGGTTCCGTGCACATCTACGCGACCAGCGGCGAAAGTATGGCGCGCGCGAAGGAAATCATCGGTGGCATGACGCGCGAAATTGAGATCGGCCAGACGTATCAAGGACGCGTGGTCTCGACGAAGGAATTCGGCGCGTTTGTGGAGGTTTTCCCGGGCAGAGATGGGCTGGTGCACATTTCCGAGCTGGCAGATTTTCGGGTGAATCGGACCGAAGACGTCGCCAAAGTCGGGGACATCATCTGGGTAAAATGCATCGGCATCGACGACAAAGGCCGCGTAAAACTTTCACGCAAAGCCGCGCTGAAAGAACGCGCGGAAGCTGAAACAGGCCAGTCCGCTCCGACAGAGAAAGCTGCGCACTGATTGGAAGTGCATGGCTGTAGCGTCCGCCGTCCTCTGCGGACATCGCGTCGCACCGGAACCTGCTGCGCTGAGACAACG
>QHMS01000211.1 GCA_003217895.1 Verrucomicrobiota bacterium | reverse complement strand
CCTGGCGCAGCTTGCCGTGATCGTAAATGAGCGAAACGGCAACGCCGTCGACCTTTGGTTCGATTACCACGGGGATTTTTTCGTCAGGCAAGAGCCGCTGCATGCGGTCGTAGAAATTTTTCACTTCCTGTTCCGAGTAAGTATTGTCGAGGCTAAGCATTGGAACGAGGTGCGAGACCTGCCCGAATGCCTTGAGCGGTTTTCCACCGACACGCTGGGTGGGCGAATCTGGCGTGACGAGATCAGGGAACTGCGACTCCAAATCGACCAGCTCTTTGTAGAGGCGATCATAGTCCCGGTCGCTGATTACCGGGGCGGCTTCTTCGTAATAGAGCCGATCGTGTTTGCGGATTTCATCTCGCAACTGCTCGATTCGCTTCGCGGCTTCCTTCTCGTCCATGACTATCCTGCACGATACGAGCGCGCGAAATCTCGGCAATGGCAGCGCATTTGTAGGGCAATGGCATCGCTTCCTTTTTTTGCCAAAATCATAAAGAAAACTCGCAGCAGGCGGTGCGCCTGCCATACAGTATGAAGACGTGAAGCCCGGCGAGCGCATCCTCGGGGTGGAAGGTGGCGGTACGAAAACCGCCTGGGTGCTCGTAGTAGCCGAAATGCCCGGTTCGGAATTTCGCATCGTCGATCAGGGCAAAATGCCTCCATCTAATTTCCGGCTTACCGCGCCCGAACGTCTGCGCGCAATTTTCGCGGAGCTGCCAAAGCAAATTGATCGCGCTGGAGTTTTTCTTGCCGGTTGCGCCACAGAGGAAGATCGCCGCTCGCTCAAGCAAGTCTGTCTCGAGGTATGGCCAAACGCCAAAATCGTGACGGGCAGCGACCGCGACTCTGGCCTGGCAGCCGCCCTCGATCATGGAGACGGCATCGTGGTCAACGCCGGAAGCGGTTCCTCGGTGACCGGGCGCCGCGGCGATCGAATCGAGAGAGCGGGCGGGTGGGGCCACATCTTGGGCGATGCCGGCGGCGGTTATTTTCTTTCCATCCAAGCGCTCCGCCTGCTCTTGCGCGAACACGATTTGCATCACAGCGAGATGCAATTCACTGCCAAAATCTTGCATGCGCTTTCGTTGAACAATTTTGATGAACTGGTTCGCTGGGTGCAAACGGCAGATAAAATGGAAATCGCGATGCTGGCACCCGTAGTCTTTGAAGCCGCAACTGGAGGGGATCCGCGTATGATGGAGATAATCGAAGAAGGCGCTCGTGTTCTCTGCGAATACACCGAGGCTGTGGCCTCCCGTCTGCATCTGCTTGCGCCCAAAGTCGCCCTGATTGGCGGCCTATTTCATCGCGACTCGATCTACACGCACACGTACCGGCGCAGACTGAAAAAGAATCTTCCTGATGCGCGCGTCACAATCGCGGACCGATCTCCTGAACTTGGCGCCGCATGGCTGGCGGCAGAAGCGGGTGATCACGCCGCATTTCACTCAAAGCCATGCCAAAGTGAAATCGACAGTTTGGCGGCTGCTCTTACTGAACAGCGCAATCCGCGCTCGGAGAACTTGGAAAAAATGAGCGCGCAACAGCTCGTCGAAGTGTTTGTCGGGGAAGAGAAGTTCGTTCAGGAAGCCTTGCGGGCCGCGGTCGGCGAATTGACCAAGGCGATTGAGATTGTGGCTAGATCATTGCGAAATGGTGGCCGCCTGTTTTATGTCGGTGCTGGGAGCAGCGGGCGCATCGGAGTGCTCGATGCGAGCGAAATCCCGCCCACTTTCGGCGCGCCGCCTGATCTTGTGCAAGGCGTGATCGCTGGTGGCGTGACAGCGCTTTATCAGAGTGCAGAGGGCGCGGAAGATCAGAAAATTGCTGGCGCGTTGGCTTTGGATGAACGCAAAATAAAAGGTTCCGATGTGGTAATTGGAATTACGGCCAGCGGCCGGACGCCTTTTGTGGTCGGCGCGCTTGCCAGGGCAAAGTCGTTAAGTGCAGAGACGATTTTGCTCACATGCAATCCAACTGTAGCCGGCGGCGTTGACGCCGACCAGCCGGGGTCACCGACCCCGGCTACAAGAAGCGATGTCGATCTGGTAATCACGCTCGCGGTTGGACCAGAACTACTGACTGGATCGACCCGGTTGAAGGCTGGGACCGCGACGAAGGTTGCCCTCAACACCATCAGCACCGGGGCGATGGTCGCGCTGGGCAAAGTGCGTGGCAATCTGATGATCGATCTGCATACTTCCAGCACAAAATTGCGTGATCGCGCGGTGCGAGTTCTCGCCGAACTGGCCCAATGTGACTGCGAGTCAGCCCGCAATCTGCTGGAAGCGAACGACTGGAATTTGCGTGTGGCGCTGGAGAAAGTGTAGGAATTTCCATTTCCCATAAGCGCAACGGAAGTGGCTCGTGCGAAGCTAAGTATGACTTAACCGAAAGGAACAACCCTATGCTCTGGACAATATTTGTGATTTTGCTGGTGCTTTGGCTCCTTGGACTGGTCAGCTCCTACACCTTGGGCGGGTTCATTCACATCCTGCTCGTCCTTGCCATCATAGTGCTGATTATCAATTTGATCCAAGGCCGCAGGCCATTATAAGCTCGAACCAATGAAACCGGCCGTGGTCATCGGCATCGTGCTGATCATCGTCGGTATGATCGGCTTTGCTTGGGGTGGGCTGGGTTGGACGACGCAGAAGAAAGACGCCCAACTAGGTCCGCTTGAAATTACTCACAAGGAAAGTCACGGGATCGCCTTTCCGCCGGTCGCAAGCGGCATCTGCCTGGTCGGCGGGATCGTCCTTGTAATCGTCGGCAGCCGAAAAGGCTAGCCGCCGGCTTTTAGCACCGCGAAGGTCTTGGTGCTTTTGCGATCGAGGTACAGAAGGACGCCGCGTTTCGGATCAGCTTTGTTCAGGGCCTCACGGAATGATTGGAGGTTCGTGACTGGTTTTCCGTCCACTTCCGTGATCACATCTTCGCGCTGAATGTCCTGCGCCGCCGCGATGCTATTGTCCTCCACGTCAGTTACAACCACTCCGTGCTGAACCGAAAGCTTCAGGCGTTTCGCAACGTCGTCCGTCAGCTCCTGTACCTGCAATCCAAACTTGCCGATCCCGCCGTCGCGGGACTGGCCTGGCTGAACGGGCCGGTCCGACTCATTTGATGCGCGCGAAATCTCGTTAGGTAATTCGCCGGTCTTGATCGGGACTTTAACGGTCTGTCCTTTACGCCAGACACTCAGCTCTACGTTTTGGCCGATCTTCTTTTTCAAAATTTCGTGTTGAAGCTGTGAGTCGGTTTCAATCGGTGTTCCATCGAGCTGCGTGATTAAATCGAACGGCCGCAAATCGCTCTTGGACGCAGGGGCGTCGGCCTCAATTGTGCGCACCACCACCCCTTTATCAGCGCCTTTGAACAAATCGCGGATGGTCGGGTCGTCGCCCAGAGTTTCGATCCGGATGCCGAGCCACGGGCGCATGATTTTGTGGCCGGCGACCAGCTCGGTGCCGATTTCTTTTGCCATGTTAATCGGAATGGCGAAGCCCAGCCCGCGGTTCATTCCGTTTATCAGCGTGTTCATCCCGATCACTTTGCCATCGATATCGCAGAGTGGGCCGCCGCTGTTGCCGGGATTAATCGAGGCGTCGGTCTGCAAGTAGTCCGAGATGGAGTAGCCGCCCGTCTGAAGCAACCTGCTCCGCCCTTTGCCGCTGATCACGCCGTACGTAAATGTGTAATCGAGCCTGAATGGCGCACCGATCGCAAAGGCAAACTGCCCAACCCGCACCGCGTCGCTATCGCCGAGTTGGACGACCGGCAGATCTTTCGCATCGATCTTGATCACGGCGATGTCGGTTTTTTCATCCGTGCCCACCACTCGTGCTGGAAAATCCCGACCGTCTCGCAACTTCACATCAATTTTGTCCGCGTCCTCGATCACGTGAAAGTTTGTGAAGATGTAGCCATCGGGCCGCACGATAAAACCAGAGCCTTCGCTTTGTACGGGACGCGTCGCTCCCGGATTTCGCCGCGGATTATTTTCATCGGGCGGGCCTTGAAAGAAGAGGTCGTCAAGCGGTGAGGTCTCGCTGATTTCGTTCTTTTTGGAAATCTCAATGATGACAACGCTCGGTGCCATGGTTTCGAAGACTTTTGCGAAGGCGTTGTTCAATTGATGAACGACGTCTTTTCCTGCCTCCGCCGCGGCGGCAGGAACGCTGGAAGTTGGGACGGCCTCGGGTATCGTTGCAAACGATGTACTGAATGCAACGCATAGGGTCAAAATGGATAAACGCATCGGTTGGAATTTGGACAGCACTGAAGATGCAACGTTCAACTGGCTACGTCCAATGCCAGCTTACTCAAAGGCGCGCTCGCAGTTCAGCCGGAGAAGTACTACATTTCTTGACGAAGCTCGTATGATTCCCAGATCACCGCTGTTTATGAGCGCGTTTAAGAGGCGAATCGTCTTTTGGGCAGGCGTCGTGCTGCTGATATTGTTGTGGGCGATAGCCGTTGGCCCCGAGCCCCCCGCGCGTATCTCTATGTCGCCAGAAGAGCTGGTTCGAGCTGTCACCATTCAGCGGGAGTCGCTCATCGACTTGTGCCTGTTGGAGCACGTCGATCCCAACGGGCGCGACGCGCACGGGCGCACCCCGCTACTGATCGAAACGTCACAACAGGATTGGAAAACAGCGCGCCGGCTCGTGGATGCCGGTGCAAACGTTGATCTTGCCGATAAGAACAATTTTACGCCCCTGATGGGCGCAGCAATGCACGGTAACGTTGCGATGTTCCAGTTGCTTCTGGCGCGCTCAACCGATCTTCATGCCGAAGCACAGACGAAGGACGGGCAGGATCTCTTGGGATTGGCGCTCGACGGTGGAAATCCCGAGATCATCGAGACCGTGGTCGAGCGCTTGCCGCGGATGCCGCAGTGGAAAACTAGTACGCGGCGCGCTCTGACTGCAGCGCTGCAAACCGCGAACAAGGACCAAATCCGCCTGCTTCTTGGCAAGCATTCAACGCCTCCGACGCCTGAGGGCAGGAACGTGCCGTTTCTTGCCTATTCGATCGTTGGAAACAACTCATCCCTGTTCAGCACGCTCCTGACGTGTGGGGCCGACCCTAACACTGTTCTTCCGGCCCGTTGTGACAAGGACTTTCTGGCGCTGCTCTCATCGAAATCGCTTCGCAGTTACGTGGAAGAAGACAGAAATCTTACCGTCGTCATGCTCGCCGCGGGGCTTGGACAGGACGATTACCTGCGCGCTCTGCTTGATGCAGGTGCCAGGCGGAACGGGCTGACGAGCCGGGACAGGATGTCTGCGTTGGACATTGCTGCAGAGACGGGTCACTGGCGGGCGGCACAAATTCTTCTCGGCGGCGGGCCATCCCCTGACCAGTTGCGCATTGAAATTTCTCTCGCGCTGCAACAGATCGCGCTGCTTAAGAACGGGGTACCGGTATATCACACCCGGTGTTCCACCGGCCGGCCAGGCTATTCGACGAAGAGAGGCGAATTCGTGATCACCAACAAGGAGCGCAACCATCGTTCCACTATCTACCACGTGGACATGCCGTATTTCATGCGTCTGAGCTGCCTTGACTTTGGAATGCACGCTGGACTCGTGCCAAACTATCCCGCGTCACACGGCTGCATCCGGTTGCCCGAAGACGCTGCTCGCAAATTTTTCTCCGAAATTCCGGTCGGGACCCTTGTGACAGTGCAGTAAGGTAGGGTCGGCGCGCTGCGCCGACCGGACGCCGCAGCGCGGCGTCCCTACCATTTCGGCAACTATGGAGCCACTGTTTTTATTTGCTCCCGGCGCAGGCGCGCCTTCGTCGCATCCGTGGATGCAAAACTGGAAGAAACGTTTGTCCGAGATCGGGGACGTCGAGCCCTTCGATTATGACTACATGCGCGAAGGTCGAAAGCGACCGGATCCTTTGCCTAAACTCATCGCAGTCCATCGTGAAGCGCTTGCAAAAGCGCGCGAGAAACATCGCAGCGCAAGAACATTCTTGATCGGGAAAAGCATGGGTGGGCGCGTCGGATGCCATGTGTCACTCGAAGAAAAAGTGGACGGACTAATTTGTCTCGGATACCCGCTCTGCGCCATGGGCGATAGGTCAAAGCTTCGCGACCAAGTTTTGCGCGCTCTGACCACGCCCATCCTGTTTGTGCAAGGCACGGACGACTCGCTTTGCCCGCTGGACCTGCTGGAGCGCGTTCGATCGGAAATGAAAGCGCCAAATTTTTTGCGCAGCGTTCAAGACGGCGACCATTCCCTGCGCGTTCCTAAACGCCAGCTTCACGGAACAGGCGGAACTCAGGAGGCTATCGATCAAGAAATCTTTAAAGCTATTGCCGGATTTGTTGACCGATTGGTGATCACCGCAGATTAGGTGAGCGATGCAGAGAATGCGGAAGAGCAGAAAGCCCAGTCAGGTTTCCATCCGCGCCGGTCAGGTTGAGTTCGTCAAAGTGGGGACGGACGCCTGGAGATGGCGCGACGTCTATCGTTGGCTGCTCAGTTTGAGGTGGCCGCGATTCGCCGCGTTTGTCGCCGGTCTTTATATCGGGCTCAATCTTCTTTTCGCCACGCTTTACAGCGTCCAGCAAAACAGTATCGCTGGCAGCACTGGCGGGCATTGGTTTTTTGACTGCTTCTTCTTCAGCGTGCAAACGCTGGCCACCGTCGGCTACGGCCACATGTATCCGCAAACGCTGTACGCCCATATCATCTCGACGATTGAAATCATGACCGGGATTTTTTTGCTCGCAACGATGACCGGCCTCATTTTCGTGCGCTTTTCGCGCCCCATCGCCCGCGTCGTGTTCAGCAATTCCCTGGTCATTGCGCCGTTGAATGGAAAGCCGACGCTGATGGTCCGAATCGGCAACGAAAACCAACACAGCATGGTGGAGGCGGAGTTCCGCATTATGTTCTCGCGCGATGAACCGTTGGTCGAAGGCGGAGATTTCCGATATTTTTACGTTCTCAAACTCCATTTCGATCGGCTGACGGTTTTTCCCGCGGCCTTGACTCTGCGGCACACGATTGACGAGAAGAGTCCGCTTTTCGGCGCGACTAATGAATCTCTCAGCGCCAGCCGTGCGTTGTTTATCGTATCGGTTGTTGGAATCGACCCGGTGATCGCAGCCTCGGTTCAAACGCAAAAGGATTACAGCTGGCGCGATATTCAATTCGGCCACCGCTTTGTCGAAATCTACACTGAGCATGGGGGCGGCAGACTGACCGTCGATTACGGCCGGCTTCACGACACTGAACCGGTGTCGTAGGCCGCTACGCTAGAATCGAATTCCACACAGTAGCCACTCTATTCAGACGGCGAGAGAATAATCCGGGCAAACTGGAGCATGGCGGTGACAAGTTGGAAGACAATCCCCGCGAAGAATGGCCAGAATGCGCCGAGGAAGGCAGTGTTGTACAGTTGCAAGAGGTTTGCTGCTATCCCAAAGGCTCCGAACAAATAAAAAGCGAACCGGGTGGTGCGCTCACGTTGTATCTGTCGCAGATCCAAACGACGAAGGATCTTCGTCATCGTAATTGCGAACAACAAAGAAACCACAAAGGCGAACCCGCTGCACAATCTCCAGATTCCTGGCGGCATCGGTTTAATCGTGAGCAACAGCAGTCCAATCATGCAAAGGCCCAGCGGCAGGATTGAATTGCTCAACAAAAGTCGGAGCCGGAATTTATCGATCGGCGACCATTCATGAACCGATTCCCGGCGAAAAACGACAACCACGCCGGCAAAACCGGCCAAAGCGACCGCGATCTGCGCAGCAATGCCAAGAGCTTCGCCAGGTTCCTTCGTTAGATCAGTTTAGCCGGTCGCCACCAGCGTGACCGAACCAGTGTTCTAGGCTTCGCTCTTGCGCTAGCGCAAGTTAAATCAAGCTGCCTTGGCCGTGCGATCGCGCCGAGGGAGTAAGCAAACCGTTTTTCACGGTTCTGATAAAATTTGTCTTGCGATTGTCGCGCGAAAGACGGCAGCATTGCGCCGACTTGTTAGGACTCAATCTGAAGACCTGCTGAGTCTGTGAAAACGAAAAGCAAAATCAGCGCTTACATTCTCCGCGGTAGCGCAGCTGCGCTCCTTGTTTCGTGCGTGATTGTCGCCATCTCCTCGGCAATCAACCTGCCTAGCCGTCATCCGCACGTTCCAGCGCAGCAGAATAACACGGCTTTCGGCGTGAACGCACAAGAAAGCGCCGCGTCCGTGGCCGGGTCTGCAATCTCGAGGAACCGAACGCTGACGTTCGCGGATCGCGTCGCATATCAGCGGGCAATCGAGAAAGTCTATTGGCGGCATCGCATCTGGCCGGCGGCAAATGCCGGCGCAAAGCCGCCACTCGACAGAGTAATGCCGCAGAAAGCGATCGAGAAGAAGGTGGAAGATTATCTGCGCGACTCGCAGGCGCTGGAGGATTACTGGCAACGGCCGATCACTCCGGATCA
>QHMS01000323.1 GCA_003217895.1 Verrucomicrobiota bacterium | reverse complement strand
CGCGGAGGCGACCGTGCGCTGCATGAAGCACGTCGTTCCGGCCGCCGTGCCGGGTCTCGTCTTTCTCTCCGGCGGTCAGACCGATCAGCAAGCCACCGAACACCTCAACGCTATGAATCGCATCGAAGGCCTGCCGTGGCAGTTGAGCTTTTCCTATGGGCGCGCTTTGCAAGCCTCTGTCCTCAAAGCTTGGAAAGGGGAGGCGGCTAACGTAGCTGCTGCACAACAGGCATTCCATCATCGTGCCTGGTGCAACAGCAAAGCGCGCTTCGGCAAATACACCGAAGAGATGGAGACCGCGAAAGCGGCGTAGGGGACACAACGAATCGGTGAAACGGCGAAACGGAGAAAATAGCGATCGCCGGTTCGCCCATTCGCCGACTCGCCGTTTCCTTATGGAGACTCTGCCGAAAGCGTAATCAAGTTACGGCGTGATGAACTTGATCGCCCCTCTCGGCCACGCGCTCTGGATGGCGTTCGCCATGCTGTGGGAAATTTTGTGGCCGCTCATTCTTGGCTTCGGGTTGTCCGCTGTTGTGCAGGCGGTCGTTTCTAAAAGCGAAATGACGAGATTGTTGCCAGATGATTCCCCAAGATCCCTGGCGATTGCATGCGCCCTGGGCGCAGCGTCATCGTCCTGTTCCTATGCAGCGGTAGCTCTGGCGCGCTCGATTTTTCGCAAAGGCGCCAATTTTACCGCAGCGCTGGCGTTCCAGCTTGCCTCCACCAATCTGGTCGCTGAGCTGACCATCATCATCATCGTGCTGATGGGGTGGCAATTTGCAGCTGCTGAATTCGTAGGTGGACCGTTGATGGTCGTTCTTATGGCGCTGCTGTTAAAAAGGTTCTTGTCGCGCGAGCTCGTTGCTCAGGCGCGGACGCAGGCGAACAAAGGACTCAAAGGCAAGATGGAAGGTCACGCCGAAATGGACATGAGCGTGACGGAAGGTTCGCTTTGGCAGCGCGTCACATCGAACGATGGCTTCACAGCGACGAGTCACTACTTCGTCATGGACTGGGCCGCCGTTTGGAAAGATATCGCGGGCGGCTTGCTCATTGCAGGCGCAGTAGCTGCCTGGGTTCCGCCGGATTTCTGGAAGGAATTTTTCCTGGTCTCGCATCCAGTCGCTGCAAAATTCTGGGGACCACTCGTCGGACCGATCGTTGCTGCCCTTTCGTTCGTTTGTTCCGTGGGCAACATTCCGCTCGCTGCTGTACTTTGGAACGGCGGCATCAGCTTCGGCGGCGTCATCGCCTTCATTTACGCGGACCTGATCGTGCTGCCCATTATCGATATCTACCGCAAATATTACGGCTGGAGAGCGGCGGGCATTATCGTCGGCGTTTTTTATGTCGCCATGGCTCTCGCGGCGCTGCTGATCGAGTTTCTTTTCGAATTACTGGGGCTGATGCCTTCTCAGCGCAGCGCTCAAATTGTCGAGACGTCGATCAGCTTCAATTACACTACCGTGTTGAACATTATTTTCCTGGCGGTTGCCGCGCTTCTTCTTGTCCGGTTTTTCAGAACTGGCGGGCCGAGGATGCTGGCGCACATGGAGTAAACGAGCTTGTACGCATTTGCAGCTAAGGTTAACGCGCAATTATTTAGCTTCCTAATAGCATAAACCACTTGGTAAACTGGCAGCGGTATAGCAGCCTTCAACAACTCACTGTCATGATCGCTCGACTTATCGTAATTCTATGCGTTTCGCTATTTCTCACGTCCGGTTTGCCGCTTCTCGTTGTGGGGCAACTGCAACACCCTCTGCCTCTGCGGCAACCAACAATGCAGGTCCCGCCAGCGACAACAGCGAGTTCTCCGCAGGTCAACGTCCTGACGAGAGAAGTGAGCAACGCCGATATCTCTGCCGGAATCAAAAGCCACATCAGTTACGAACGGAGAAGAGCCGCCGACAGAAAGTTTCACATTACCTACCGGGGCAAAAATCTAGCG
>QHMS01000210.1 GCA_003217895.1 Verrucomicrobiota bacterium | reverse complement strand
CGGTCCCAAAATCGCGTCGTAAACCGAAATCGTCGATCAAGATCGCAGGCGCGCGGCAGCATAATCTCAAAAACATCGACGTCGATCTGCCACTCGGAGTGTTCGCATGCGTGACCGGCGTTTCCGGTTCGGGCAAATCGACACTGATTCACGATGTGCTCTATCGGAATTTGCTTGTGGCTAAGGGTCAAAGGAACGGCGAGGAAGTTGGCGCGTGCAAAACCATCGCCGGCGCGCATCGCATCGATGAAGTGGTGATGGTCGATCAATCACCGCTGGCACGCACTCCGCGTTCAACTCCGATTCTTTATCTCGGCCTGTTCGATCGTGTTCGGGAATTGTTCGCCGCGCAGCCGGAAGCGATGGCGCAGGGACTCGCTGCCAGCGCGTTCTCGTTTAATTCCGGCAACGGTCGTTGCGAACGTTGCTCAGGAATAGGCTACGAAAAAATAGAGATGCAGTTTTTGAGTGATCTTTTCGTGCGTTGCGCGGAATGCGAAGGCAAGCGCTTTCAGGCGCACGTGTTGAAAGTGCTTCTTCATGGAAAATCAATTCATGACCTGCTCGAGTTGACGGTCAGCGAAGCAATTCAGTTCTTTGCGCAGCTCGGCGAACAAGAAATCGATGAGCGGCCCTTACCTCAATCCTCTCCCTTCGAGGGAGAGGCGGACGCGAAGCGCCGGGTGAGGGTGCATCCCTGCAGACAGATTGCGGCAGGCCTCAAAGTCCTTGAAGAAGTCGGGCTCGGTTATCTCCGGCTGGGTCAGCCGCTAAACACGCTTTCCGGTGGCGAGTCGCAGCGGCTGAAGTTGGTGGGGCACTTGGCCGAGACAGAAAACGTCCAACGTCCAACGCCCAACGCCCAACGCCCAAACGCGGAACCAATTGGCAATCTGTTTATCTTCGATGAACCGACCACCGGATTGCATTTCGACGATGTGGCGATGCTGCTGCGATTGTTTCAGCGCCTCGTCGATCGCGGGCATTCGATCGTGGTGATCGAGCACAACCTCGAAGTGATCAAGTGCGCTGATTGGATTGTCGATCTCGGCCCGGAAGCTGGCGACGCCGGTGGCGAAGTCGTGGCCGTGGGAACGCCCGAGCAAATCGCGACGATCCGCGGCTCACACACGGGTAAATTCCTGCGAGGCGTTATCCCGCAATCGCCGCAAAAATTACATGTCATCCCGAGCCGCGAAGACGGCGAGGGAGCTCACAAACGCGCGCGCGAGAGCGAGAGATCCCTTGCTTACGCTCAGGATGACCGAGTTGAGTTGCCGCGAGCCGCAGAAACGCCGCCGCGTTTTCACGCCAGTAGCCATAACAGTGCCATCCACGTCCACGGGGCACGCGAGCACAATCTAAAAAACATCAGCGTCCAAATTCCGCGAGAGCGACTCGTAGTGATCACTGGCTTGAGCGGCTCCGGCAAATCCACGCTCGCGTTCGACATCTTGTTTGCCGAAGGACAGCGCCGGTTTCTCGACAGCATGTCGCCATATGCGCGGCAATTCGTCGAGCAACTCGAAAAGCCCGATGTCGATTTGGTCAGCGGATTGCCGCCTACTGTGGCGATTGAACAAAGGGTGACGCGCGGCGGCGGCAAATCGACCGTCGCAACGGTGACCGAAATTTATCATTTTCTTCGGTTGTTGTTTGCGAAAACTGGAACGCAATTTTGCCCTGATTGCGATTTACCGGTCGCAAAACAGAACGTGGCATCGATCGTAAAACAGATCGAAGCTGCTACGAAGTCCCGAAAGCTTTCGGGACTGAAGGTCCTCGCGCCATTGGTGAAAGCGCGCAAAGGTTTTCATACCGATGTGGCGCGCTGGGCAGAACGCCAGGGATTCGACACGCTCTATGTCGACGGTCAGCTTGTCCCGCTCCGAAACTTTCGGAAACTCGAGCGTTTCAAAGAGCATACCATCGACGTCGTCATCGGCGTAATCGATCGGAAGCGAATCGCGGATGTGCGCGAGATTACCCGGCGCGCTCTGGAGATAGGGCGCGGGACAGCACACCTGCTCGACTCAAGAAATCGGCTGACGGTGGCGAGCACGGAGATGAGCTGCCCTCGGTGCGGCCGCGCGTTTGAGGAGCTCGATCCGCGATTGTTTTCATTCAATTCCCCCCATGGCGTGTGCGAAGAATGCGGTGGGTTCGGCGAAATCTGGGACCAAGATCTTCAAACGACGGAGGACCGTGATGGCGAGTCGGTTTTGGAAAAGGAGCTTGCCGCAGAACGCGAGTCGGAATGGATCGACGAAGGCGAAGCGCGCGAATGCCCGAGTTGTCACGGCTCGCGTTTGAATGCCGTGGCGCGTCACGTGCGCGTGCAAGGCTATACAATCGATCAATTCACAAACCTCTCGGCCAGTGAGGCAGCGCACATGATCGACAAGTTGAAATTCAAAGACACGCATCAAACGATCGCAGCCGGTCTTTTGCCCGAGATCCAACAGCGACTCCGTTTCATGGAAAAAGTCGGACTTGGTTATCTCGCGCTCGGGCGGTCGGCAAAAACATTGAGCGGCGGCGAGTCGCAGCGAATCCGGTTGGCCGCGCAACTTGGGTCGAACTTGCGCGGGGTCCTCTACGTCCTGGACGAACCGACCATCGGCTTGCATCCACGCGACAATGTACATCTGCTCGCAACTCTCACCGCCCTGCGCAACAAGGGCAATTCATTGATTATCGTTGAGCACGACGAAGAAACAATGCGGCGTGCGGATCACATTGTTGATCTCGGGCCGCGTGCGGGACTTCACGGCGGCGAAGTAGTGGCGGCTGGAACGCTGCGCGACATCGAGCGGAATCCAAATTCCGAGACCGCGCGCTGCCTTAAAGCGCCGATGCGCCATCCTATCCGCGGATCGCGGCGCGCACTGCGCAACGTTGAAAACTGGATCAAAGTTCGCGGCGCGCGGGCGAACAACCTGAAGAACGTCGACGTTCGTTTTCCGGTCGGCCGGCTTTCGGTGATCACGGGAATTTCCGGCAGCGGCAAATCGACATTGATGCACGACGTAATTCTCCCAACCGTTCGTGCGGGTTTGGGCAGAGCAGGGGTCTCGCGCGCTGGCGAGCGCGTCCCGCGATCGCGAACTCTCTCTACCAAGGACTCCGAACTGTACTTCAAGGGAAGCTTGTTTCGGCGCGATGCTGAAACCAACACGGGGAACGCCTGTGCTCCCCAGATCGAAGCCGTTTATGAAGTCGATCAATCGCCCATCGGTAAAACGTCGCGCTCGACACCCGGCACTTACGTGAAAGTGTTCGATGAAATTCGGAATCTGTATGCGCAACTTTCGGTCTCGCGCGTGCGCGGCTACTCGGCGAGCCGATTCTCGTTCAACGCCGAAGGCGGGCGTTGCGAGACGTGCAAAGGTCAGGGCGTGATCAAGCTGGAGATGAATTTTCTGCCCCGCAGTTATGTGCCTTGCGAAGACTGCCACGGCCGGCGTTACAACCCGCAAACACTCGAAGTTCTCTACAACGAAAAATCCATCGGCGACGTCATGGAAATGACAATTGAAGAGGCTGCGCAGTTTTTCTCCGCGCACCCGAAAATCGCGCGGCCGCTTTCCCTGTTGGTCGACACCGGGCTCGGCTATCTCAAACTTGGGCAACCTAGTCCAACCTTGAGCGGCGGCGAAGCGCAGCGGCTCAAGCTGGTGACGCAATTGAAACGCGGCGTCAGCCGCGCCGCGAACGAGCGGATAAGAAAAATGCGCAAGCCGGGATCGACATTGTATTTGCTGGAGGAACCCACCATCGGCTTGCACATGGCCGACATTGAACTGTTACTCATCGTGCTGCATCGGCTCGTGGACGAAGGGAACACTGTAATCGTGATCGAACATAATCTCAGTGTGATCGCCGAAGCGGATTACATCGTCGATCTTGGCCCTGAAGCAGGTGACGCTGGCGGCCGCGTTGTGGCGACTGGCACACCCGAGCACGTGGCCAAGAATCGCGTGAGCCGCACCGCACCGTTCTTGCGAAAAGTTTTGAGCACATCACGCGCTCTGTAGCCGTCGCCCTGTGGGCGACGCGCGCGCTTCGCACAGCGAAGCGGCTACAGTTTGATTGCGCAAATTGTGAACGTCGCGGACAATCGCCGCACAAATGTTGGCCTATTACCTGCACAATCTAGATCCCATCATTTTTCGGATCTACGACAATGTCGGGCCGCGATGGTACGGCCTTGCTTATGTGCTCGCATTCATCTCCAGCTATCTCGTTTTCCTTTGGCTTGCCAAACGCGGGTATTCCGATCTTCCTCCGCAACGAGTCGGCGACTTCATCACCGGCTGCGCGCTCTTCGGCGTGATCATTGGCGGCCGGCTGGGCTACGTTTTGTTCTACAAACCGGAGATGCTGCGCGAGCCGCTCTCGATCTTGCGCGTTTGGGAAGGCGGCATGTCCAGCCACGGCGGGATGCTTGGACTGTTGCTGTTCACCTTTTATTACGCGCACCGGCACAAAATTTCATGGACTAACCTCGGTGATAATCTCGTCGTCACCGCGCCGATTGGTTTGTTCTTCGGGCGCTGCGCTAATTTCATCAACGGCGAGCTTTATGGGCGCATCACGAATGTTCCCTGGGCAATGCAATTTCCAAAGGAGCTGCTCGATCATCCCCAGGAAGCGGAACGCGCGGTGGCAGCATGCGCGCAAATCGATCCGGCGCTCAACGCGCCGGACGCGATTGTCAATGCTGTGCACAACCATCGCGAAGTTGCGACCGCGTTGCGTTCAATTCTGACACCGCGCCATCCGTCGCAGATTTACGAGGCGTTTTTTGAGGGAATCGTTCTGTTCGCGATTTTGTGGTTTGTGCGAACGGGTACCCGCCAGCCAAATGGAGTTTTGACCGGTCTTTTTTTCATTTGCTACGCGATTTTTAGAATCATCATTGAAAATTTCCGCGAACCCGATGCGGAGCTAATAGGTCCGTTCACTCGTGGCCAATTCTTTTCCTTTTTTCTGATCGCCATCGGCATTGCATTTGTGATCGCAGCGAA
The DNA here is from genome assembly GCA_003217895.1 of Verrucomicrobiota bacterium. GTDB lineage: Bacteria > Verrucomicrobiota > Verrucomicrobiia > Chthoniobacterales > UBA10450 > Udaeobacter. The sequence continues at coordinate 3,638 of QHMS01000210.1, read as the reverse complement.
GAAACACCCGACGTATCCAAGAAAAATGACGAAGCACTAATGACGAATGACGAACTAAGCCCGAATGCTTAAAATAAGATGGCAATGCAATTCGCGCTCTTCGTCATTCCTTCGTAATTAGACATTCGTCATTTTTGCGATTTGTCATTTCCGCGAATCATCCTTTCGCTTTTCCAAAACGGGGTTATTACTTAGTCCGGTGACACGGAAATGCTCGTTCCGGAAATCCTAGCGGCCGGTGGCGGTCTGCTGTTTGCGTTCGATCACGCGACGATCGCAGGGAAAGTGGTTCTCACTCTTTTGGCTGTCGTGTCGATTTTCAGTTGGTCCATCATGATCACGAAGCTGCGCGTGATCCGGTTCGCTCGAAAGCAGAACGCGCGTTTCCTCGCCGCTTTCCGGCAAGATCGACAGCCGCTGCGTTTATTCGAAAAGAATGCCCGCTTTGCAGGATCGCCGGTGTTCAACGTGTATCGCGCCGGGTGCGAAGAAATGACGTTTCATCTGCTGGGCTCACCGGAAGTGGACGACACGTTTCGTGCGCGCTTGGAAATCGCGGATAAAATTTCGCCAGCGCAAATGGGCGCGGTGAACGCGGCAATGGAACGCGCAGTGGGCGAGACTGCGCTTTCACTGGAATCACAAATGATCTTACTCGCCACCGCGGTGAGCGGTTCGCCATTTCTCGGGTTGCTCGGCACAGTCTGGGGCGTAATGGACGCGTTCACCGGCGTGGCCGAAGCCGGTTCGCCTAACCTTGTCGCGATGGCGCCCGGCGTGTCCGGCGCGCTGATCACAACAGTGACAGCGCTGTGCGTCGCCATCCCCGCGATGTTCGGTTACAACTTTCTCGTCACCAGCATTCGCGGGATCATCGTAGAGATGGACAATTTCGCCGCCGAACTAGCGTCCGAGTTCGAACACAAGTATGTGGATCACGGCACGCGCGAGGCCGCATTGCGAAGATGAGCACGCCTCCGTTATTGAGCGTTGAGCGTTGCAAGTTGAGCGTTGGGCGTTTTTCAGTCGCGCTACGCAACGTCCAACGCCCAACATTCAACGTCCAACTTCCAATAGGGAACAGATGAGGCGCTATTCCCAACGCCAGAATCTCTCCACCCTGAGCGAGATCAATGTGACCCCGCTACTCGATCTGGCGTTTGTGCTGCTCATCATTTTCATGATCACCACGCCATTACTCGAAAGCAGCATGAATTTGGTGATCCCCTCCAGCAGTGCCAAGAATCCGGCGATCAATAAATCGCATGTCCAAACGGTCTCGATCGATCGCACCAGCACGATCCGGTTCAATAATCGCGTGGTGGGTTTGGAAACACTCACCGCGCAATTGACCGAGTTGAAACAAGCGAATCCCGATGTTGCGATCGTGATTCGACCGGATCGCGATTTGCCGGTACAAAAATTGATTGGTGTGATGGACGCGCTGCAAGGGGCGGGAATCACGAAGATCGGCATCGCCACTAGGGCCGCGTCGAAATAAATGGCGAAGACCAGCCGTTTTTGGCGAAACGTTTTCCTTATCGCTCTTGCGCATGTTGCGCTGATCGCAGGACTGATTCGCTGGAGCCTGGCTGCGAGAGCCTCATCAAATCCGGAGAGCATCGTCTGGTTAGGTGGCGGTAGAGATTTCGCGGCCGGAGAATCGGCAAACGAACCGCCGTCACCAGCGGAGCCTCCAGGTCCGCAGGAGGAATCGAAACCATCGAAAGAGGAAGAAGAGTACGAAAAGAAGCCTGCGGTAGTGACAGCGAAAAGCGAAATCGAATTGGCATCACCAACGCCGAAGCCGACAGCGACTCCCAGGCCAAAGCCGAGTGAAACTCCCGCACCAAAACTAAAGCCGACGCCAAAACCAATCCCGAAACCAGCTCCAAAGAAAACGCTGTTGGCGAAAGCTTCCCCTAAGCCATCGCCAAAAGCACCCAAGGAGCGGCGGTCTCCAGACCGCCGAGGGGACGTGGCCACAGCGAAAAGCGCTCAGACAAGTCCCGACAAGTCGGGACAGTCCACCGTGTCCGGTGGTGCAAACAGCGCATCGGAGTTCGGGTGGTACGGCAACATGCTGCACGATCGTTTTTACAGCGCTTGGATCCAGCCGACCACGCACGTGCCCACCGGCACCAAAATTTCGACCCTGGTCAAAGTACGGATCGAAAAGGATGGCCGCGTTTCCAAATTCGAAATCATCAAGCCTTCCGAAAACGCTGTTGTGAATGAATCCGTTGCAGCAGTCGCGAAGGAAGTCACCGAGGTTGACTCGCCGCCAGCGGGTCTAATCAAAGGCGATCATTACGACGTAAAAATTAATTTCGAGCTAAATACTGAGGAATGACGGTGAGAGATAGCGTGCACCTTAGATGCGTTCACCGGATTTTATGCAGCGAACTTCTCTTCGATCAACCTGTGCAGGTGGCCACCTATTGCTTCATGATTGAGGCGCTGGATGACTTCGTCCAAAAAACCGGTGACTAGGAGCCGCTGCGCGGTTTTAGTCGCAATGCCGCGCGAGCGCAGATAAAAGAGCTGGTCTTCCTCGATTTGGCCCGACGTAGCGCCGTGGGAGCAGCGGACGTTGTCGGCGAGAATTTCGAGTCCCGGCATTGAGTTCGCTTCGGCATCGTCGCTCAAGAGAAGGTTGCGAACTTTTTGATAAGCGTCGGTGAAATGTGCGTGCGGTTCTACCCGGATCAGGCCGCCAAAAGTGTTGCGAGCGCGATCATCGAGCGCGTTTTTGTAAAGAAGATCGCTCGCGGTGTGCGGCGAGATGTGATCCTGCAACGTGCGTGCGTCGAATTCCTGCTGGTGTTTGGCGACTGCGACAGCTAGCAGATCGCTGCGCCCGCCTTCGCCAATTAGCCGGCTTAAACTTTCAAAACGCGAATACCGCGAGCCGAGATGCAAATTCAGGCTCAGCGCTGATGCGTCGTGATCGACTGTCGTGGAATTGATTTGCAGCGCGATGACGTTGTCTGCCCATTCCTGCGCGCAAACGTAAGTTACTTTCGCGCCGGGGCCGGCGATTAGATCGTTGACGCCACAAGTGAAGCCCGGCGCGGTGCGGCTGCACGAGCGGAAGTGCTCGACCACAGTAACCTTGGCCAGTTCATCCGCGACGAGGAGCAGGTGTGGGAAAACCGACATGTTGTCATGTCGCAACCAATGGAAGATCTCGATCGGCAACTCGATCTCCACGCGGCGCGGCACAAAGAGAAATGTTCCCGATGAGACAAGCGCATTATGCAGCGCTGCGAATTTGGCCGAGCCAAGCGTCGCTTCGGTGGACATGAAATATTTGCGGAAGAGATCGGCATGCTCCGCCATGGCGCGCTCGAGCGGTTGAAAAATCACGCCGCGCTTCTTCAGATCTTCAGAAACGACATCGCGCTCGATCAATTGATCGTTTGCGAAAATCAGCCGAGCCGCGTACTGCTCGAGTCCTCGGGAATACTTCAGAATATTTTTACGGTCGTCTTCAGAAAGCGGCGGACTGATTTTGAACGGCGCCAGATCGAGAAGAGCGACATTGGAAAATCGCCAGGCTTGATCTTTTCGCGTTGGATTTGGCAATGATTCGAATTGTTGCCAGGCTGCGCGTTGTTGATCACGGAACCAGTCTG
>QHMS01000209.1 GCA_003217895.1 Verrucomicrobiota bacterium | reverse complement strand
CGCGTGCTTGTCGCCACGCCCACCGGTGCGCAGGTACCTATCGACTTGCTCGCGGACATTCGCTACAAGACCGGTCCGCCCTCCGTGCGCAGTGAGAATGGAAAATTGGTCGGGTTTGTTTTTGTGGACATCACAACAAGCGACATCGATGGCTACGTGCGCAAGGCATCGCAACAACTGAGCCAGCGCATTCAGTATCCGCCAGGCTATTACATTTCGTGGGCGGGCCAGTTCCAATATCTGCAAGCGGCCAAGGAGCGGCTCAAGATCGTGATCCCCTTAACGCTGCTGATCATTTTCGTGCTCCTCTACATGAACACGAAATCGGTGATGAAAACTGTAATCGTGTTACTCGCCGTGCCGTTCTCGTTGATCGGCGCTTTCTGGTTTCTTTACATCCTCGGCTACAACATGAGCGTCGCCGTTTGGGTTGGACTCATCGCGCTTGCTGGACTCGACGCCGAGACAGGTGTCGTCATGCTGCTCTACCTCGATCACGCATGGGAAAAATTCCGTGGTGAAGGTCGGATGAACAACACGCGCGATTTGCACGACGCCGTGATTGAGGGCGCGGTGGGGCGCGTGAGACCGAAAATCATGACCGTTTGCGCAATTTTGTTTGGATTGCTCCCGATCATGTGGTCGCCCGCGACGCAGGCCGGCGCCGACGTCATGAAGCGCATCGCCGCGCCCATGGTTGGCGGAATCGTTACTTCGGGAATCCTCGAGCTGCTGATCTATCCGGTGATTTACGTTATCTGGCGTAAGCGCGAACTGCCCGACCAAACTGAAGAACCAGCGCCTCTGATTCCACCTGCCTTGGTCGCGCAACTTTCCAAGTTGCGATGGAGCAAGTTGAAAACTCTCCCGCAATAAAATGGATCGCTCCTAATCGCCGCGATCCGCGCGCTCTTTTAGCGCAACTGACAATCGGGCCATGTCGGCGAGTCGGGTGCGTTCAGCGGGCTCATCGGTGCCGGGACGGGCGCGGCTGGATCGGGCAGGCCGATGCGTTTGTTCACCCAGTGCGTCTGGTACGCCCACGCAGGAAGCGGCGCCGCCTTCGATGTGCACGACCAGTTGTTAAAGTGGAGGTTCACGAGATAAAAATCCCGTTTCAGTTTCCGGATTACCTCGAGAATCTTTGAATCGTTATAGCCGTGCATCTCCATCGTGATTTGCAGAATTGATGCGAGCAGCTCCTCAGGGGCCGCGAGAAGCGTGTCCCATTCTGCGCCCTCAATGTCCATCTTGATGATCAGGCGCCGCCCGGTGTCGCCGTTTTTTCTAATCTGGTTTTCCAGCGTGTCGAAGAAACGCGAGTTCCCATGGCCGGTCCGATCGCCGACGCATTCGTCGTGAAACACGAACGTGCCGCCATTGCAGATTGGTCGCGCCGGATCAAAACAGTCGTACTGATGCACGGGAACGTGATACCGGCGCGACACTTCGCATCCCCAATCGTCGTTCGTGCCAACGCCGTACGAGTAAGCTGCATCAAGCGGCTCAATCAGGTTCTCGCACATCAGGTATCCGCCGTCGTTGGCGCTTCCTGCGAGAGCGATGATGACGAACGTGATGCGGACCCACGGTCTTTTCTTCAAAATGTTTTGCATGGATCGCGGCTGGTTAAGGCTACTCTTCAAAGCGTGGCACGAAATCAAGAGAGTGACTCAATAGGTGCGAAATGAAATTTCCAAATGCCACACTGATTTTGATATTCCTGGCTGCTACGTTCGCAATTGTCGAATCCTCAAGTGGCCACGGCTTTGCGGGCGCGCGTTTTTTTCCAGCAACTCTCTCGACCGATGATCCGTTCGTGAACGATGAACTGTCGCTTCCCACTGTCTTTACGATGAAGACTCCAGAGGGCCGCGAGACGAACATTGCGAGTGACATCGCAAAACGAATTACACCGAATCTCGGCATCGAGCTCGGCGAAGAGTTCGTCGATCTTAGTCCAAAAGGCGAGCACGAAGTGAGCGGCTTTGGCAACGTCGAGCTTGGCGCAAAGTATCAGTTTTTTACGAGCGAAAAACACGAGACAATTTTCTCGCTTGGCGCAGGCGTCGAGATCGGCGGAACAGGACAGAAGCGGGTCGGCGCGGACAGCTTCAGCACGTGGACGTCTGCATTTTTCTTTGGCAAAGGCTTTGGTGACTTGCCCGATACTCTCCTACTGTTGCGGCCGGTTGCCGTGACCGGTTTGGTCGGCGTTGTCATCCCAACAAGCGCCAGCACGCGAATGAGCGATGGAGAGATTGAGCGCCACCCAAACGTGCTACAATTCGGTTTCGCATTGGAATACTCGCTCATCTACTTGCAAGAACAGGTAAAGGACATCGGCCTAGGTGCTCCCTTCGACCGGCTCATCCCGCTCATAGAACTTTCGTTCGACACGCCGTTGAATCGCGGACAGAGGGGTGAGACCACGGGCACGATCAATCCCGGCGTGATCTGGTCGAGCAAGTACATACAATTCGGCGTGGAAGCAGTGGTTCCAATTAATGAGCGAACCGGGAAATCGGTGGGCGTGATTGGCCAATTGCATTTCTATCTCGACGATCTGTTTCCGCACAGCCTGGGCCGGCCGTTGTTTGGTTGGAAGTAAAAGATGATCCGAAAACAACTCATCTCTCTTGCGGTTGGATTATTCAGCTTGCTGGCGATGGCGATGCCAGCCGACGGGCACGCGTTCATGGTTCGCGCAGAGCCACGTGTAGGTAGCAAGGTGAAAAAAGCGCCAACCGAAGTGCGAATCTGGTTCAGTGAACCTGTTCGCTCCATTTTGAGCAGCATCAAGGTCTTTGACGAGAACGGAACGCAGATAGACAAGAAGGACGCGCACCTGGATCGCTCCAATCGCGCTTTACTTCATCTCTCACTGAGATCGGTCCTCGCGCCAGGCATATACAAGGTGATTTGGCGCGTGACCTCCGTGGACACGCATGTCACCAATGGCGATTTCAGATTCCAAATCATTCCGTAATCCGAGCAGACGCACTAACACTTGTATGATCAGCTTCGCACCGGGCTGTCATCCAACCAGCCAGCGCTCTGAGGATCTGCAGTTCGCGCTGCTGCTCACGTACATCACCCTCGGCTGGATGACGATCGAAGGAGCTGCATCGCTCGTGCTCGGCTGGGCGTCGAAGAGTTTGTTGCTCGAAGCTTTCGGCATCGATAGCGTCATCGAACTTTTCAGCGCAGCAGTGTTGCTGTGGCGCCTGCGAGTTGAAGCGAGCGGCACCGCGACATCCGAATATGTGAGTCTTGTTGAGCATCGCGCAGCGCGTTTGATCGGCTACTCGCTGTATGCCTTGGTTATTTACGTGATTCTCAATTCCGGCTACGGATTGTTAATCGCCAAGCGCATCACCGACACAGACGAAAGCGTCTGGGGCATTCTCATCGGGGTTGTCGCAAAAATTGGAATGCCGATCCTCGCGGGTTACAAATTGAAAGTCGCAGCCCGACTGAATTCTCCGGCGCTGCGAGCTGACGCAGTCGAATCAATCACGTGCGGTTATCTGTCGATCGTTTTGATGATCGGCTTGGCGGCGACCTGGTTGCTCGATTGGTGGTGGCTGGACAGCGTCGCCGCTCTCGCATTGATACCATTTCTCACCAAAGAGGCGAGTGCAGCAATTCGTAGTGAGTCTTGCTGCCGGACTAAGTAATTCAGCGGGCAAAACGCCGCTCTACTTACCGCAGTCGCAACTTTTCCCGCAATTGCATTCTTTGCCGTTATTCATCGGGCAGTTCTTGCCGGTCGTTTTGCAATTCGGCTTGTCCGCGATACATCGTGGCGCTAGCAAAAAAAGAGGATCCCACGGCCGCATCGATCCCCGTTTGCCTCGTTGGAGTTCTATCAAAAAACATCCGCGTTCATTCCTTTATGGCAGTCGTGTTCTTGCTGTGGCTGGTGATTGTAGGCTTTGAGATATACCCCAGCCTCAGTTCTCGATAGACGGGAAGACGGCAATCGTTCAATCCTGAGCTATCTGCGAAGGCGCGCGCTGCCACGGCAATTTCCCTTCGATCTCCAGTTGGAGTGACAAACTCAGGAACGTGCGGATCAGCACGATTAGCCCTAGAACGGCCACGTTTTGCATCGTCGGCGCGACAACTACGGTCCGGATTAGGTCACCGGCGATAAGAAATTCCAAGCCGAGCAAAATCGCGCGTCCCACATCCTGACGGTAGCAGACATAATAATTGCCGGCGCCATGCGCGCGACGAAGTGCAAGACGCACCGTGGCAAAGAGCGCGCCGCCTACAACGATAAGTACGCCCACGCCATCCACGCTGGTGCCGACCATGTCCATAATCTGCCGAAAATTTTCCATGGCTGTCCTTATTGCCGGAAAGCGCGCTGATTTTCAATACAGTTTACTGACAGCGCCTGCTAGTTCGGCCGATTACTGTAGCCACCGGCCTGTGGCCGGTCCCTCTGATCCGCAACGAACGCCCGATGAACGAACGGCCCACAGGGCCGTGGCTACAAGCGCACATTTAGTAGAATCATACCTAGCTCTCGAGAACGACGCAGGCGATCGCATGATGCTCGGTATGGCTGAGAGTGATGAGGGCCGACGTTACGCCGCGTTTCGCAACGAGCTCATGCGCAGGTCCCGAAAAGATGAGATACGGCTCGCCGCTCTCTTTTTTTTGGATGTCGATGTTGCGCCAGCCCATTGCCTTGCCGATGCCAGTACCGAATGCCTTTGCCACCGCTTCCTTTCCTGCGAAGCGCGCAGCCAGATGCCGCGCCGGGAATTTCATCGACATCGAATATTCAATCTCGCCATCCGTAAAGACGCGATGAAGAAAACGGTCTCCAAATCGATCGATGGAACGTTGAATGCGCGCGCACTCTACAAGATCGACACCTATACCGATCACGCTCATCTGGAAGTATCAAAGCGCTTAGCCACTTGTCTGACGCGAACTGTTTCGCCTCTCCCTTCCCAAGGGCTAGGTGAGCCAAATATGTTCTTACCTTTCCAAGGGGAGAAACGAATACAGCGAGCACCAATACTCATCCGGGATAATTCGCCATCGCGGCGAGCATTTCTTTTACGGCGCTTTCAAGGCCCACCCGCATCGCGCGCGAGACGATGGAGTGACCAATATTGAGCTCGGTCAGAGATGGAATCTGATGGATAAGCGCGATATTTTTGTAATTGATGCCGTGGCCTGCGTTGACCTGGAGATTTGATTCCGATGCTGCACGCGCCGCGGCCCGCAGTTGTTCCAGTTCTTCCTTTTGAATTTTTTCCGTAAACGCGTTCGCCAGTCTGCCGGTATGCAGCTCCACCATTTCAACGCCGAGCTCGGCCGCCGCATCGACCTGGTCCAAAGTGGGATCGATAAACAGGCTCACCCGAATTCCAGCAAGTTGCAGACGTTTGATAGCCGGTTCGAGTTCCTTGCGTTGAGCAATGACATCAAGCCCGCCTTCAGTGGTGACTTCTTCACGTTTTTCGGGAACGAGGCAGACCTCCTCTGGCTTAATGCGCAGAGCAATATCAATGATCTGCTCCGTGTTTCCCATCTCCAGGTTCAGTTTGGTCATTATGCTCTGGCGCAGACGCTCGATGTCTCGATCTTGAATGTGGCGCCGATCAGTGCGCAGATGGGCAACGATCCCGCCGGCGCCGGCTCGCTCGCAAATTGAGGCCGCCAAAATCGGATCGGGCTCAGCATTCTTTGATTCCGGCATGGTGGCATAACGCGCCTGCCGCAACGTCGCCACATGATCGATGTTCACTCCGAGGCGCAAACTGCTCATTTAACCGCGCCAAATAGGACTCACTCACTGAGCTAGAGCAAGTGCGAAGATCGGAACATAGCCTTGCAGCCTGTTGTGGCCAGCGGGTTTGAAGCCCGCTGTGTGACCCGATTTCAGCGGAGGTGCAACTCTGCTGGGGACAGACCTGGAAGTCTATGTTCGTTCAGCGACCGCTGGGGGTTGGTGAGGGTGTAGTGGGCTCCTCGGTGGTTTGCGCCTTCGTCTTCGTCGATGTCTTTGTAGATTTTCGGTGGGTTGTCCTGGCCGTTTCCTTCGTTTTCTCGCCTGTACCTTCGACGGTTTCCTTGGTCTTTTTGGCTACAGTCTCAGCTGTCTCCTTGGTTTTCTCTCCCACTGTTTCTGCGGCCTGCTTGGTTTTCTCCGCTGCAGTTTCGACGCCTTCCTTAACTTTTTCTCCCGCTTTCTTTGCCCCCTGCTTTATGTCTTGGGCCGTCCCTTCCTGCCCAAACGCGGCTAACGCTGTCCCCCCGATCAGAGCGACGATCAAAGTCGTGATTTTCATATTTGCCTCCTCATCTGTAATCCTACACAAAACGGTTCGGATCAGGCATGCCAGTCGCGCGCATGCGTAAGGAGTTCAGCATGTAATTGGGCTCCCACCTGCTACGCGGGCGACGGCTCAGGTTCGTGCGCGGCGCAACACATGTATTGGTGCATTCGGGCAAGCACCGATAAGGGAACGCCGAAAATATAAAGCGTTGCGATGAAGCCATAGGCAAATGTCAGGCGGGCGGCTCCGATTGCTTCATAGCGCCGGGGACTTACCACAATTCGCTTCTTGCTGTGTACCACACGCCCATAACGATGAAGCCGGCGAAAAAACTCCACGTCTTCCATCAACGGCACCGTGGGAAATCCACCGACATCAACAAACGCGGTTCGCCGGCAGAAGATTCCGTGGTCGCCGCATCGCATGCGGAGCAGCATGCCTGCATAATGCGCTAGATTGTCCGTTAACCGATAAATCAAGGCTCCCGGCAGGCGAATCCGGAAATAGCCACCGACAACATTCGAATCCTCCATGATGCGCATAATCTCGTCCAAAGATTGCGATGGTAGCTCAACATCAGCGTGGACAAACCAAAGGATGTCGCCACGCGCGGCATTCGCCCCGGCATTCATTTGCCTGGCACGATCCCGCTGACTCTCAACAAGCCGATCGCAGAAGCCTGGGGCGAGATCAGCTGTGCCATCGGTGCTTCCACCATCTGCGACAATAATTTCCGCTCCAGGCGCTCGCTCGCGCAGATGCGCGAGAAAGCGCCGTATTAACGGCGCCTCGTTGGAAACCGGAACAATGATCGAGATCTGCATTGTATTATTCCATCCGCGAACCGATTTGTCGTCTTATGAATTTTCCCGCAAAAAATTTTACCGAAATAAAGTGGTTGCTTGTGGCGTCTGTTGGATGAATACAGATTAACGAAGTCGAAGACGGAGGAATTCATATGATCACAAGAGTTATTCTAGCAATCGCTATTGCACTATTTTTTATGCCGGCAACGCTGCTCTTTTCACAAGAGCATCCAGAACATCCCACGAAAGGCGGAGCAGAACACGCGAAGAAGGGCGGAACCGAAAAGCAAGTGAGCACGGCCGACATTTCTGCTGGTATAAAACAGAACATCGAAGCCGAAACCAAAAAGGGCAGCGATCGCAAGTTTCATGTTAAACATGAAGGACAGGATCTGGCTCTCGACTTGATAAGAGTGCACGATGATCGCCTGCAGGATCTTGGTGGCGGGAAATATTTCGCGTGTGTGGATATGAAAGGTACCGACGGGAAGACCTACGACATTGATTTCTTTCTGACTGGGCAGCCGGGCAAAATGAAAGTTACCGAAACCTCAGTTCACAAAATCGACGGCAAGCCGCTTTACAACTGGAAAGAAGAAAGCGGCAAGTGGAACAAAGTGCCGGCAAGTTGAAGGAGCCAATGTACCGCATTGTAGCCACGGCCCTGTGGGTCGTCCTTCAAATAATGAAACTCTTGAGAGAGACCGGCCACAGGCCGGTGGCTACAGCACCTCCGCTATGGAAAAGCAGATCAGCGCCTCTTCTGATCATTCCAATTTGTTTTCTGTTAAGCGCAGTCGCTAGCCACGCCGCGGGCGATATCGGCATTATCAAAGGCGCGGATCAGTTCGAGTTTGTCTATCGCGTTAAACTTCCAGAAATCACAGGGGAGGCCTGCGTCTGGATACCGCTGGCGAAGACGGATTCATTTCAAACCGTGACGGTGGAAGAGCTGAATGTTCCAATGAAATGGGAAAAGGCTCATGATCGCGAGTATGGCAATGACATTTGCGTTCTCCATCCCCAGCCTGAAGACAGCGGCAAAACGATCGAGGTGCGCTACCGTGTCGTGCGCAAGGAAAAAGCGTCCTATCCTGCAAACAATGCAGAAGCCGCACGTTACTTGCGTCCGGAGAAACTGGTACCGATTGACGAAACCTTCAGAACGCTCGCTGAGAAAGCGGCGGCCGGAAAAACTGACGATCTCGATCGCGCGAAAGCTTTGTACGATCATGTGATGGGCCGCATGCGCTACGACAAGTCAGGGACCGGTTGGGGCCGCGGCGACGCCAAGTACGCCTGTGATGTGCGCACCGGTAACTGCACCGATTTCCACTCCTATTTCATTGCTCTCGCGCGCAGCATTGGTATCCCGGCGCGCTTCGCCATTGGCGCTACCATTCCAGCCGACAGGAACGAAGGCACAATCGAGGGCTATCATTGCTGGGCAGAATTTCTGGCAGATGGACGCTGGGTCCCGGTGGACATTAGCGAAGCTTGGAAAAATCCGAAGCTCGCTGATTATTATTTTGGCCACAATCCAGCGAATCGCTTCGAACTAACGAAGGGCCGCGATCTGGTGGTCGATCCGGAACCCGAAAGCGGACCGATCAATTTTCTTGCATACCCTTTGCTTGAGATGAATGGCGAGGTAGTAAAACCAGAGACCACGTTCATGTTTCGACGCATCGGGGCATAGCGATAGCGTTTGGTCTCGTCAGCTCGTTATTGTCGCTACGTATTCGGCGGTGATAGAGTCACAGCGACACGACGCCTGACTGTGCAAAAAATTCCCCTGATGGATTATGTCGGCAGGCCATTGCTGGCTTGCGTATTTGTTGCGTTGCTCTGGCTGCAATGGCGATTTCCGTTGCGACGCCAGCATTTCAGCATGCTCCATCGGCTCGTGCGCAACTTTGTGCTCTCGATTCCCGGCTTCGCCATCGTTCGTCTCGCCATGCTGCCGATCCCCATCGCTGTGGCATTATGGGCACAAGATCGACGGATCGGTTTGTTGAACTGGCTGCCACTCCCCGGCTGGGCTACTGCCATCGTAACCTTCCTGCTAATGGATTACGCCTATTGGTGGTGGCATTGGGCCAACCACATGATCCCGATCTTCTGGCGGTTTCATAACGTGCATCACACCGATCTCGACCTCGATGTCAGCACCGCCGCGCGATTTCATTTCGGCGAAATGATTTTTTCCATCGGCTTTCTCTCGCTTGCGGTGACGTTGTTTGGTATCACGCCCGTCATGCTGGTAGTCTTTTTTATCACATTCGAGGCCGCGACGCTTTTTCATCATTCCAACTGGCGTCTGCCGATTAAGCTCGAACGGATTCTGAATCTGATCATTGTGACGCCCCGGATGCATGGCATTCATCATTCGATTGTGCAGCGCGAGACCAATTCAAACTGGGGCACGATTTTTTGCTGGTGGGACAAACTACATCGCACGTTGCGCCGCGATATTCCGCAGGATGCCATTACCATCGGCGTTGCTGCCTATCGCGAAGAACACGAACTGACACTTGGCAAACTCTTCGCACTGCCATTTCGCGGGCAACGCGAGTGGCGACTGCCAAACGGCGAAGAGCCTGAACGGGACCCGCAGCCAGCAGAAAAGCTCGTCGAGTAATTTCGCCATGAGCTCATCACGCGTAACGAACCTCAGACGTATAACCAACAAGCACGCGTAAGTGTGCGGCGATTATCGCCGGAGTTGGCCATCAGGAATATGCCTGAGAGTAAGAATCTCGCCCAAGAGGAGAAGATACACCTCGCGTTTGAGATAAGTCTTTTGCTGAAGGCGTTGTTCGCCCTCGGACAAATCATTGGAGGCATCGTTGCGTTGTTTGTCACCAAGGATTTCTTGCTCAAGACCGTGAGCGTTTTAACGCAGGAAGAGCTTGCCGAGGATCCGCGGGACTTGATCGCCAACTATTTGCTGCATTCGGCACAAAACCTATCTATCGGCACACAACTTTTCGTGGCGCTCTACCTCCTCGGTCATGGCAGCATCAAGCTATGGCTAATCATCGGACTCCTGCGTCAGAAACTTTGGTATTACCCCACGGCCATCCTCGTCTTTGGCCTCTTCATCGTTTGTCAGCTGTACCGCTTCAACTTCACGCATTCTGTGTGGCTCCTGCTGATCACGCTCGTAGATGTCATCGTCATCGCGCTTACGTGGCATGAATACAAATATCTGCGCGGGCTTTTGCGCCGACTGAAATGAGGTCAATGATTTCCGGAAATTGCTGCCACGACTGCTTCAGCACCGCCGAATTCATAAGAGACGAGAACAAAGCTCTCCACACGTGGTGAATCGCCGGTGCAGCCAAAGAGCGGTGCCAAGCTAATTCGTAATTGTCGCGTCGGTTTCCATCCGATAGTTGGACCGGTCACCAACTCGTCCCTGTCGACGGGATTCCGCTGCGGCGTATTATGCACATAGCGCATCTCCGCTCCGAATTCGAGCTTACCCTTCATTGCCCCATAAGCCACCGACTGGCTGATCTCGAACTCGCGGCCAGAGTCGCGCGAAACATCCTGCTGTAGGCCGACATTTAGTCCGTAGCCAAAATGGTGGGCAAAATTTTGTCCGAGAAGAAGGCGAACGGCGACTGCGTTCGGTTGTCGGCGCAGGTCCTTGTCGCTCCCAGTGTCTTTGACGGATTTGCCGACGCCAAAAATGTACTCTGCGGAAATCGCGGGATTCAACGGAATGGCGTTCCAGTTCGCAAAAGCATATCGCGCTTCCGCAGTGACGCTCGTTTCGTGCGCGTCGCTGCCGACTAACCCAAGTTCATTCTCTAAACCGACTTCGAACCTGTGCGGCAACCCGAAATCGACTTCCTGCGTTAGGTCATGCAGGGCCTTGCCATGCCGCCTAAAAATGGCCTCCCAAATAGTCCCGACAAACATTTCGTATGGCGACAACACATAGACGCTCGTCGTCGAAGAAAACCGGCTACGCTCCGCCCATGCGGGCTGCGCATATTCGCCCAGTTCGGTAAATTGGTCGTGCTCGGCTTCCTCGGATTCCGCGCTGACTACTACACGCTGTTGCGTCTCCTCCTGAGCGTACAAGGCAACACCGCAGCTGATGACGGCCCACCAAATGCATACCACCTGCCAACGCGTGATAATGTTCATCTAAATGCCTCCGAGTTGATGTGGTCCGTTGCGATCATCTAGCGGATTCATTCCGGGACGGATAAAGTGTGTTAGAGATACGCGTGCGATAGAATCAAGTGATCAACGCTGACCCATCCCGGCCCGGAGAAGAAAAGCCAAAGGAGAATGACGAAATAGAGCACCTCGGGAAGATACAAAAATTCGGCGAGCCAGTTAAGCGGAGATGCTGCTTTGATATTGCGAATCGCGGTCGTCGCAATGGCCATAATCATTACGCACCCGAGCATCGCACACGCGAGAGGCGTCAGCGCTCCAAGAATCAAAAGAAGGCCCAACACAAATTCAACGGTCGAAACGAAAACCGTATTGACCTCAGGAAACGGAACGCGCGCCTCAATCAATGTTTGGCGCATCTGTTCTCGCCGCTCAGACACAAAAAGTTTGCCCCGTCCGGAAAGAAAGAACAGCAGACCCACGGCGATACGCGCCATGAGAATTCCGAGCCATTCCCACGAATGCAACTCGCCGAGAAAAATCCGAACGCACGACATCCATGGAAGATCGACCGACAATTTCTCAACAGCAATCGATCGACACGTGTAATGACTGTAGCCGCCACCCCCTGCTCGCCACGCCGAAGCTTGGCGAAGGCGGGCCGGGGCGCTACCGATGAAGCACACGGCGACAGAGCGCCGCAGCTACATGACGATTACTATTCACGAAATGCCTGCTAACGAAAAGAAGGCGCCGAAGAGCGCAGTCCTTCAGCTCATCGCGCTGATCGCGATTCTGATCGCCCTTTTTCTCGCGATGAAGTTTCTGCCCGTTCAACAGTGGACGAGAAATTTCAACGACTGGGTTGGCCAGATGGGTGTAGCCGGTGTTTTTATTTTCATCGGTGTCTATGCCGTGGCAACGGTGCTGCTCGCGCCCGGATCGATCCTCACTATTGGGGCCGGGTTGGCGTTTGGTTTGTGGAAAGGTTTTCTCGCTGTCTCCGCCGGCTCTACTCTCGGCGCAGTGCTCGCCTTTCTCGTGGCCCGCTTCGTCGCGCGCGACAAAGTCGAGGCAATTGCGCGGCAAAATGAGAAGTTCGGCAGAATCGATAATGCGATCGGAAAAGAAGGCGCGAAATTGATTTTTCTGCTTCGACTTAGTCCAGTGATTCCATTTAACGTGAGCAATTATTTTTACGGCCTCACCGCAGTGAAGTTTTGGCCCTACGTGCTGGCGAGTTGGATCGGCATGATGCCTGGCGCGTTCCTGTACGTTTATATCGGTGCGACCGGCAAGGCCGCCGTCTCAGTCGCAACCGGTAGTGAAGCGGCGCAACATGGCTGGCAATACTGGACATTCATGAGCGTCGGTCTCGCTGCGACCATCATCGTAACGATTTGGGTCACAAGAATCGCGCGCGACGCGTTAGAGAAAACTGGACCGATGTAAGAACTGCGAGCTTCTCAGGAATAAGCCGGTCTGCTAAGCTTCGCATCAAGATGATCGAATCCCAAAGCAAAGAGAGCATCGTGCGCCAGCGTTACGCTGCTGGCGCAAAAAAACGCGGGGAGAAACTTTGTTGTCCCGTCGATTATGGATCGGAGTATCTAAAAGTGATTCCGCGGGAAGTGATCGAGCGCGATTACGGTTGTGGCGATCCGTCGCGTTATCTGCGCGACGGCGAAACGGTTCTCGATCTGGGCAGCGGCACCGGAAAAATCTGTTTTATCGCCGCGCAAATCGTCGGGCCAAACGGCAAAGTGATTGGCGTCGATATGACGAACGAAATGCTGGAGGTGGCGCGACGTAATGCGCCGGTGGTCGCCGAACGCATCGGCTACGCAAACGTGGAATTCCGCAAGGGCCGCATTCAGGACCTGGCGTTGGACCTGGAGAAGTTAGATCACGAACTGAAGAAACCAATCACAGATGCAGCCTCATTTCTCCGCGCTGACGAGCTTGCCGAAGAACTGCGCGTCAAACATCCACTGATCGCCACCGATTCAATCGACGTGGTCGTTTCCAGCTGCGTGCTCAATCTGGTCGAGCCGAGATCGAAACCGCAACTCTTCGACGAAATTTTTCGCGTGTTAAAGAAAGGCGGCCGCGCCGTGATCTCGGACATTGTGAGCGATGAAGTAGTGCCGGAGGAACTGCAAAACGATCCGGAACTTTGGAGCGGCTGCATCTCCGGTGCGCTGACCGAAGAGGGTTTTCTCGTCGCGTTCGAAAAAGCAGGC
>QHMS01000315.1 GCA_003217895.1 Verrucomicrobiota bacterium | reverse complement strand
GGCTGTAGAGTGCGTTGCCTGCCACGCCGTAGCCTTGTGCGTAGGTCTGGTCCTCAGAGCAGGGTCGCCCTGACGCATTGTCCGCTGAGACACCGGACGCTGCAGGCTGTTTCAAAAACCGTAGCGTGCCGGCCATTCTTTGGCTGGTCCCCAGAATTGCTTTGCATGGCCCTTCAGTGTGGGTCTATCCTGAAAACTTCATTTATGGACGTGAGTGGCACCATCCGTGCGATCCTGAATCAAAAAAGCCGCGAGGTCTTCTCGATTTCGTCGGATGCAACAGTTTTCGAAGCGGTCGAAATGATGGACGCGAAGAATGTCGGTGCGCTGTTGGTGATGAAGCAGGAGCGGCTCGTCGGTATCATTTCCGAACGCGATTACACACGCAAAGTGGTCTTGCGAGGCAAGCGCTCGCGCGAAGCGAAGGTCGCCGAGATCATGTCAACCAATGTGTTTACGACAAATCCGAGTGAAGGCGTGGATGAGTGTCTGCGTATCATGACAGACAAACATATTCGACATCTGCCAGTGCTCGATGGCGACAAGGTTGTGGGCGTGATTTCCATCGGCGATCTGGTCAAGCACGTCATTTCCTGCCAGCAAGCCGCGATCGCCCATCTGGAAAGCTACATCCACGGCGGTTACTTGGGATAGGATCTTCCCGTCATCCCGAGTGCAGCCCAGCGGAGTCGAAGGACCCCGTGGAAAAATCTCACCGTTAATGCTACGGGATTTCTCGACTTCGCTCGGAATGACGGGTTACAACTTCCAAACGGTTTTCCCGCTTACGATTGTCCGCACGGCGCGGCCTTTCAGTTTCCAACCGTCGAATGGCGAATTGCGCGAGGCCGATTGAAACTGATCAACTCTGACTGTCCACTCAAGTTTCGGATCGATAAGAGTCACGTCAGCTGGCGCGCCAGTCGATAGCGTGCCCGCATCAATCTTCAACAAACGTGCTGGTTCGACAGTGTACATCTCGATCAACCGGGCGATATCAATCTTCCGATGCTTGTGCACGAGCAAGTCCAGGAATAATCCCAGCTCCGTCTCCAAACCGATGATGCCAAAGGGCGCTGCGTCGAACTCCACTTCCTTTTCGAAATCGGCATGCGGCGCGTGATCAGAGCACAAAATTGAGAGTGTCCTGTCGGCGATTCCTTCCAGCAGCGCATTCACATCTGCCTGCGTCCGTAGCGGCGGATTCATTTTGCAGTTCGTATCAAAATTTTGAATCGCTTCGTCAGTTAATGCGATATGATGCGGGCAAACTTCGCCGCTGATTTTTACACCGCGCGCACGCGCTTCACGAATGAGGCGCACACTGCCAGCCGTCGTGAGGTGCTGACAATGAATGTGATGATCGCAGAGTTCCGCGAGCAAAATATTGCGCATGACCATCGCTTCTTCGCCGGCTGCGGGCCAACCCGGTAGCCCGAGCAGTGTGCTCCAATAGGCTTCGTGTATCACGCCGTTGCCGACCAGATTGTATTCCTGACAATGATCGAACACGGGCAAATCGACCATGCGCGCGTATTCGACCGCACGCCGCATCACCTCGTGATTTTGAACACAGTGGCCGTCGTCCGTGATTGCCACAACGCCCGCTTGCGCGAGTGAGCCGATCGGCGCGAGTTCTTCGCCGGCCAGATTTTTTGAAATCGCGCCGGTTGGCAAAACGTTCACGCACGCGACAGCCGCCGCGCGATCTCTGATCCACGCGATGGTGCTGGGATTATCCGCCGCCGGCGAAGTGTTCGGCATGCAGACAACCGTGGTGAATCCGCCGGCAGCGGCCGCACCCGCGCCTGATTCGATCGTTTCCTTGTGACTGAATCCTGGCTCGCGTAGATGCACGTGCATGTCGATCAAGCCCGGCGCGACGATCAATCCCTTCGCGTTGATCTCTCCAATTTCGGATTTCGGATTTCGGATTTCGGATTTGGAGGCGACGATCTTTCCATCGCTGATGTAGACGTCGCCGACCTCATCCCGCTTGTTTGCGGGGTCGATTACTCGAGCGTTGCGAATAATCATAGCGCTCATTCAGTTGAAATTCCTCCGCACAAAAACAAAACGGCCATGCGAACAGCGAGACCATTAGTGACTTGGTCGAGAATGACGCTTTGCACTCCGTCAGCGACGTCGCTGTCGATCTCGACCCCACGATTGATCGGGCCGGGATGCATGATGAGACAATCCGGCTTCAAAAGCTTTGCGCGTTCTTTCGTCAGGCCAAACAAACGGGTGTATTCGCCGAGCCCTGGGAAATATTCTCTCCGCTGGCGCTCGTGCTGGATCCGCAAAAGGTTCACGACATCGACTTTCGGCAGCACGTCATCGATCTTGTATGAGATTTCGACCCCGAGTTTTTCAAACTCGCGCGGCACGAGAGTGCTCGGCCCGACCAGTGTCACGCGCGCGCCGAGCTTTAGAAGGCCGAAAATGTTCGAGCGCGCGACGCGGCTGAACAAGATGTCGCCGATGATGGCGACGTGCAGCCCATCGATTTTTCCTCTGCGTTCGCGGATCGTGTAAAGATCTAGAAGCGCCTGCGTGGGGTGCTCGTGCGCGCCGTCCCCGGCGTTGATCACGCTTGCTTTCAGCCGGCTCGCCAGAAACTGCGGGGCGCCAGCGGAGCCGTGGCGCAGCACCAGAATATCGGCGTGCAACGCCTCGAGATTGCGAGCGGTGTCCTTGAGCGTTTCGCCTTTGGTCAGGCTGGAGTCACTTGCGGAAATATTGATCACGTCCGCGCTTAGGCGAAACGCAGCAAGCTCGAATGAGGTACGCGTGCGCGTGCTGGGTTCGACAAAAAAGTTCACCAGCGTCTTGCCGCGCAGCGCTGGAACTTTCTTGATCTGGCGGGTTCCGACTTCCTTGAACGCGTCAGCAGTTTCGAGAACGAAATTGATTTGGTCTGCTGATAATTCGCGCAGGCCGAGCAGGTCTTTTCGTGTCCAGCGTGTGGTCATCCTTGTCTTTCCAGCCACACTGCGTCGGCTTCGTTATCGGTTTCTTGCAGACGCACCTGAATTTGTTGTCGCGTCGCGGTCGGCAAATTCTTTCCGACGTAATCGGGGCGAATGGGCAGCTCGCGATGACCGCGATCGATCAGCACCGCCAATTGGATGCGAGTGGGGCGCCCGAATGAATTGATGGCGTCCATCGCCGCGCGAGCAGTGCGTCCGGTGAAAAGAACGTCATCGACAATGATGACGGTACGCTCCTCAAGTGGCGCCGGAAGTTTCGACGCGTGCACGACTGGCAATTCCGGCCGCATTCCCACGTCGTCGCGATGCATCGCCACGTCGATGATCCCAGTTTCAATGTCGATCTCTTCGATCTCGCGAATGAAGGCGGCGACTCGTTGCGCGATCTCCACCCCGCGCGAAGGAATTCCCGCAAGCACCACCTTGTCGGGCGCCGGATTTCCCTCAATGATCTCGTGCGCAATTCGCCGAAGCGCTCGGCGAATTGCCTCGGCGTCCATGATCGGGACGGCGGCAGATGAATTTTGTTTTTCTTGTTTCATGCGTCCCTTGGCGACCTCACAGGATCGCGTTAAAGGAAAAAATTAGGAGGCGGACTTTTTGGTGCGCGCCTCCTTTCTTCGTCGCTCTCGCCAGTTGGAGCGATGTTTCACGATCCAATCGAGCAAAGCTCTCTCAAAGCCGATGTCTTTGCCGGCTTTTTCGCTTTCAATCCACTTATGCTTCAAAATCTCAGCGCGCTCGGCGAGGAACTCCTTGTAGAGTGCCGAATCCTTGACGAATTGAGCTTGATCTTCTTCCGAAGACAACATCTGGGGTTTCTCTTCTTTCATAAAACTTGCCTTGAGTCAACAAAATCGACGCATCAGAGTTCGACGGGGGCCAACGCTATTTATTTAACCCTCCTTTGCGCAGCCGATTTCGGACGTTTCACTGCGCCAACGTCTTACGCAGATGTTCTGCGATTTTTTTAAACTCAGCAGTCACGGGCGATCGTCGATCTTCACCAACGATGGGAATCCCGCGATCGCCTGCCTCACGCGTGGCAATATCGATCGGAATCTGGCCAAGCAGCGGGACACGCAACCGTTTCGCTTCGCGTTCGCCGCCGCCAGCTCCAAAGATATCGTAGCGTTTGCCGTCGGATGGGGAGACGAAGTAACTCATGTTCTCAATCAAACCGAGCACAGGCACGTTAACCTTGTCGAACATCGTGGCGGCCTTCCGGGCATCGATGAGTGCAACCTCCTGTGGCGTAGTGACGATGATCGTTCCCGAAAGCGCGACCGTCTGCACAATGGTGAGTTGAATGTCGCCGGTACCAGGCGGCAGATCGAGCACCAGATAATCAAGCTCACCCCATTCGACCTGTCGCAAAAATTGTTGCGTGTAACGGGTTACCATCGGTCCGCGCAAAATCGCCGGCGAAGTATCGTCGAGCAGGAATCCCATCGACATCAGCCGCAAGCCGTATTGATCGATCGGAACGATCTTGTTTTCTTCCGTCGCCATTGGTCGTTCGC
>QHMS01000314.1 GCA_003217895.1 Verrucomicrobiota bacterium | reverse complement strand
CCAGTTAAAGCTGCCAGTGGTCGCGTAGTATTCGTTCGTGTAGTAGAACGTGCAATCGTCGACGGGATCAACGGTGATATCGCTGTAATCGCCCCAGCGATTGGAGGTGCCGGTCTGACTACCAGTGCCATCAAATAGATGCTGTTCGCCGGATAAGGTATTCAACGGATCGGTTGTCAATCGGCCGGCGTAACGGACTTGCGGGTTAATGGAGCTGCTAGACGCGCTAAAGCCGAGCGCAATGTTTCCCTGATTATCTGACGCGATGCTGCCCATCCAGCGCCAGGTGGTGTCAGGCTGATAGGTGCTTTGCTGGAAAACACCCCAATTTCCAGGTTGTGTCCTTCGCAATTCGATCCAGCGGATTCCTGCCACCGAATTGGCGCTTACAGTATAGTTATCAAGCAGCGACTCATGGCCATCGGAGAATCGGCGATAGGCGTTCCGAAACATCATGCGATCGGCGATCGCGTCCAGGTTTGCGCTTGATCCAAGCTGAGGTACGCAGTTGCGCGTTGTTGAACAAAGCGCGGTGAAAGATGCTGCCGGCACACTCGCCTCGAGTGTGAATGTTGAATTCGCCGGCGTCGTGAAATCGACGTGGTACGCCCATACCTTGTAAATGAGTGGGCTACCTTGCGGAAAAGCGACAAAGTGATTCGGATCGCCAACTGGTGGTGGAACAATTCCATCTACATCAGCTGGCAGAAAGCTTTCTTCACTGGATCCCCCAATGATCCCGCGGGTTTGCGAGGTCGCGCTGGGATCGCCAACGAGCATCTTCACCCGGTCGAACACGAAAGGTTGAGGGCCGAGGAAAGCTGTGCCCGACGTATTGAAAACGTTCGCGGACATGTAATAGCCATCCGGCCAAACGCCCAGTTTGGGATAATCTAGGAAGTTGCTGGTCAGATGAAAGTCGTACCGATACCAGGCACCAGTAGCATCGCCGGTTTGGGAGACAGCGATACACTCGTCCTGGGGAACAGACGCGCCGCTAGGCACGGCGAATTGACTAATAATCCATCGGTCGGAGAGCTGATCATATACGACTATCGGATCACCGCTGCCACCATTCTGGCACGCCCCGCCGAAACCGGACCAAACTGAAGTGATCGCAACAGGGCCAAATACGGACGTGCCGGTAACTTTATCAAAGACTTGGAAGCCTTCATTTACCATTTGGACGTACTGACTCTTTCCCACTTCACCATCGGTGTCAGGCGGAGCGCAGTTGCAACCGACGCCCGGGTAAGGGATGCCGTTCCAAGTAAGAAGAGGAGCGGGAACCGCCGGCATGTTTATCATTCGCTGCCAAAAACTGCTTTGGATAACCGGATCGGGGCCGTCCTGATGCTGATGCGGTATCTTCGGATTGAGATTTGCCTCATGTTCCACCTCCATTGGCGGCCAGATCAAAGGCTGCTCGCGCAACGGCCGCGAAAGATCGCTGTGCAACGCGTGGATCACGGTCGTTTGCCCGAATTGTTGTGCTTTTGGTTCTGGAGCTGAGATTGCCTGGGCTGAGGCATTCGAGAATGCGCCAGAGCCAAGCAGCGCGATTGATACGCCGGCCAGGCACAAAACTGAAGCAAGCAGAACTCGAGAATTAAAGAAGGCAGATTGCGAAGTGGATTTTTTCTTCATAGTGGAGGTTTAGTAGAGTGCGGAGTGTTACGTTAAATGACTGAAGAATCAACCGCTTTAGTTTCGTATGCCGGGGGTGAAAACAGCGTATCGCAAGGAGTGAATTTCATAGACTTCTTGGCGGGGGTCCGTCATAACCGTGATTGACGGGATCGATGCGGCGCATCGGTCTCTCGCGGATCTGTTCCTCGATTACATGCGCCACGAGGCCGGGCGTGCGCGCGATCATGAAAATGCCGTTGAACGCGGCGGGGTTCATTCCGAGATCGGCGAGGATCGCGCCGATGGCGCCGTCCACGTTGATGGGGAGCGATTTTTTCGCGGCGGCGAACGCTTTTTCGACCGCGCGCGCCGCCTGCATGTGCACGCCATCCACGCCGGCCTCGCGAGCAAGTTCGAACAAACGCGCAGTGCGCGGATCTTTGGTGTGCAGACGGTGACCAAATCCCGGCATGCGTTCGCCCGCTTCTCTCATGGTCGCAAGCGTGCGCGTAGCGG
Organism: Verrucomicrobiota bacterium; assembly: GCA_003217895.1. Classification (GTDB taxonomy): domain Bacteria; phylum Verrucomicrobiota; class Verrucomicrobiia; order Chthoniobacterales; family UBA10450; genus Udaeobacter. The sequence continues at coordinate 109 of QHMS01000314.1, read as the reverse complement.
CTTCATCCATCGAAATCGATTCGCGCCTGGCGCGATCGGCAATTGCTTTGAGTTGCCGAGCGCAGTCCTCAATGGCGCCGCCGTGATGACGATTGATCGACATGATGCC
>QHMS01000208.1 GCA_003217895.1 Verrucomicrobiota bacterium | reverse complement strand
GAATCGCTTCTTCGTTCGACGACACGCCGCTTTCCAGCAGCAAATTAAGCAGGGACTGGCTGGGAGCTGAGTTCATTCAGAGTAACTCAGGGCATGTGTAATGCGCGCCGCACCGGATCGTTCAGCGTTCCTGTAACGTGCATGGAGTAGTTCTTTTGCAGCCGCGCGATGGAATCGGCCACCTCTGCGGTAAACACGCCGTCAATCGGGCCGCAATAATAACCCAGCCGTCGGAGCGCCGTTTGCATCGAACCGACATAAGCCGGATCCAATATGACCTGTTCGGAAGCCTTGAAGTAGTACATCCAACGCCAGTGATATCTAGGCGCGAAATCTGTGGCATTCACATGGGGGCCCTGATGGACGAGCCCAAATTCGTCTCGTTGAGCTAATGGATTGGTTGGACGAAAAAAATCGTGAGACAAAACGTCGTACTCGTCGGCGCGCGCGATGGTTGCGCCGAGGCCGAGAATTAGTGCAAAAGCCATTCGTTTCATAAAAATACAACCGAGCTAATTGATATCTTTCGCGGCGGGAAAATCAGGCGGCGGCAAGTTTATCTGTTTGCCACTTTCTACCTTGGAGCAATCCTGACACTCGCCCTGATCGAGTTCGGGACCGAAATGCGTGGTGTCCTCCCATTTTTGGCGCAACCGATAGGCATCCAGCTTGGTCAGGGTCACCTGCGGACACATAAGAATGATTAGCTCCCGGCGTTCCTTGCTAGCTAATGTGCCACGGAACGCTGCCCCGATGAGAGGAAGGCGCGAGAGATAAGGAATGCCTTGGTACCGCTTCTCTTTTTGCTCTTCAATCAATCCGCCAAGGACGATGGTCGATCCGTTCGGAGCAGAAACGTTGGTACGGATATACTTTGTGTCGATCGTTGGGACCTGATTGCCACTGATATTTACGCTTCCGTTCGGGACAAGGCTGTCGAGCTTTTGCAAAATATCGAGCGAGACTTCCTTCTCGGAATTAATCAGCGGTACGACCTCAAGCTGAAGCACGACGTTCTTATATTCGACACTCGCGGCCACAGCTGCCTGGTTGACGATCGTCCCGGCATTCGTCAGCGTGCTCACCGGAACCGGAACCTCCTGGCCGGAAGCAATGATTGCCTTCTTGTTGTTGCTCGTGAAAACCGTCGGTCGCGACATGACTTTGAACTTACCCGTGCCCTCAAGCAGATGCACAATTGCCGCCAGATAATTTCCAGCCGCGACGTAAACGTTTGTGCCATTGGCTACATTCTGAATGATCTGGCCGAAGTTGATCAGGTTTGAAGGATCGATGATTGATCCGTTTCCAATGACCGGTGCGGGTGAAACGGAAGAACCTGGCACCGGAATTCTCGGATCGTTGTTCCCAAATATGGAGTTGTTGCGGGAGATTCCCACCAGTTTGTTTTGGTACTTGGCGAACCAATCGACACCGAATTCTTCATTGTTACTAAGTGTCAACTGGCCAATTACCGTGCTCAACGCCACCTGCGGCGCTTTGACGTCCATCTCGTCGAGGATCTTTTGCACCTTTACGACGACCTCGCGATTGCCGAGAACGATAATCGAGTTCGCGCGCTGATCGGCGATGAGCTTTGAGTTTCCGATCGTGACCGCTTTAGGCGTAGTGTCCACCGGCTGCGTGGAAAGCTCTTCTGAAATATTGAGTGTGCCCCCGCCAGCAGTGCCTGTTGATTCGCTTCCGGTAAGGGGACTTGTTCCCCCGGTGTAATTTGCCTTGCGCACGCCTTGTCCCTGCCCAGGCGAAGCTCCTGGAATCAGTCCGCCGCCTCCTCCTGCGCCTGCGCCAGCGCCGCCCTCCGTCCCCGGCTCGGTCAATGCCTGCACAAGCACCGGCAGAACCTCACCGGCCGAAACGTATTTCAAATATCGTGTGACCGGTTTTGCAAACTCCACGTTCGCATCAAACTCGTGGATCAGTTGACGGATGAAGGGCATGTTGATCGGCCGCGTTACAACGTGAATGCGGTTAGTGCGCACATCGGGAGTGAGTTTAATTTTGCCCACGATTATTGCTTCTTCGGACAGCAAAGTCCCGCCACCCGCCTCCATTGGCATGGGCTGCGGCATCCCCCCCGGCATCTTTACCTGCCGAACACCCGGTTGACCTGGCTGACCCGGTGTTTCCGTGCTCTTTTCGAAAATTTCCTTGAGCATATCGACTACTTTGCTGGCATCGGCACGCTCGAGCTTGATGAACTCGCTCACTACTTCCGCCGGCGCCACGTCCACTTGGTCAATCACGCCAGCAAGCTGGCGAATGATGTCGGCGTTCTGCGTCACCAGAAGGCTGGACGATTTCGGCAGGGCCAGAATATTGATCGTGCCTGAGCTCCCTTGGAAATAGGCCATCAACACCTGTTGAAGCTCCTGCGGATCGGCGTACTGCAGCTTGAACAAAAAGCTGACTACAGGGTTCCCCGCTGGAATGTCCGCGAGGTCGGAAATAATCGGTACCGGGGCCTTCCGAGGATTCTGGCCGGCTCCTACGATCTCGATCAGGTCCCGGCCGGCCGGAACAAGCGAGATCCCGTTGAGCGCCATGCTCATTTCGATGATCTTGATGGCCTCATCACGCGACACGTCTTTGGCGATGAAAATGTTTACCTTGCCCTGCACAAAATTATCCATCACCAGTTTCTTGCCGGTGAGCTGTTCGTACAGATGCAAGACATCGACCACATCGCTGTTTGGAAACTGGAGCCGAACCGTCGCCGGCGTGCTCGGCGCAGCAGGCGGATCTGCCGGTTGCGGATTCGCTACCTGGGTAGCTGGCGCTGGCTCGGGACGCTTCGGTTCTCCCTGAGCCAAAACTGAACTCGCGCTGGCAAGCGCGAGCATCGCGATGCAGAAAAGCCGGGGCACAATCCTATCTGGGTGGATGGGCGACCGTAATAGATTTATAAAACCCGTCAACGTATTTCCCTCGGTTGATAGCATCCTTTAATGCTGGCGCTGGACCAGGCAGGGCCGGTAGCTTACTAGGGAATACCGATGCTGCAAGTGATTCGCCGTTCGAGTCTCGGGATCAGACGCGCCCTGACGATCATTTTCTGTACGTCGGTGGCGGCGATCGTCTCCGCTGTGCCGACGCAGAGCCAAAACGCAACTGCTCAGATCCGCTCCGTCCTCCGCGCGCAGCAGGACGCATGGAACCGAGGCGATATCGACGGATTTATGAATGGCTACGGGCGATCCGCATCGACCGTCTTTGTCTCGGAGGACACAATCAGACGCGGCTGGGAAACCGTGCGCGAGCGTTACAGGAAAAAATATTCCGATCGCGCGAAGATGGGCACGCTCGCCTTTTCGGATCTCGAGATAATGCTACTTTCACCGGATGCGGGTGTCGTGCTCGGCCGCTGGAGCTTGAAGCGCGCAAATGACCAGCCGCATGGACGCTTCACACTCATCTTTAAACGCCTGCCAGAAGGCTGGCGAATTGTGCACGATCATACCTCGTCGGCTCCGCCGCCGAAGTGATTCGTTAAAAAAGTTACATCGTTAAATCGAAAACGGCGTTGTAACGTTTGTAACTCTTTTAACTTTTTAACCGCGTGAGCAGCTTCTCATGAATGTTATCGAACGCGCCGTTACTGAAAACCACAACCACGTCTTTCGGCTGCAGCATTGGAACAATTCGATCTACAATCGCGTCGGCGTCGTGTTCGTAAAACGCGGGTCGGCCAGCTTTGGCAATCGCAGCCACAACCCGCTCTGGATTTAATCGGTCAGCTTCGGGGATCTGTTCCAGCCTCGCCACCTGTGAGATGAAAACTCCATCGGCCAATTTTAGTGCGTCAGGAAGTTGTTGCTGAAAGATCGCTCGCCGAGTCGTATTCGAGCGCGGTTCGAAGACAGCCCAGAGGCGGTGACCGCGATAGCGCTGGCGCAGCGCCTGCAACGTCTGTGCGATTGCCGTGGGATGGTGGCCGAAATCGTCAATCACCTTCACGCCACGCGCTTCGCCGCGGACCTCCAGCCGCCGCGCAATCCCGGAAAAACTCTTGAAGGCAGCGGCGATTTTCGTTTTTGGCACATCATAAAACCGCGCCGCCATCGCTGCCATCGCAGCATTGTGGACATTGAATTCGCCGACGAGCGGAATTTCAAATGTGTCTTCCCCAAGCTTGAATCTGGAACCTTCAGCCGAGTAAGCGACATCCCGGATTCGCTGGGCGCAATTCTTCGAGAAGCCGACCTCGATCATCTGCGCCAGGCAATCTTTGGCGACTTCCACGCAATTGGGATCGTCGCCATTCAACAGCACCATTCCATTTTGAGGAACGATATTGAGTAAGCGCCGGAAACTGAGTTTGATTTCGTCGAGATTCTTAAAGATATCCGCGTGATCGAACTCGATGTTGTTTACGATTACCAGCTCCGGCAGGTAATGAACGAATTTGGAGCGCTTGTCGAAAAATGCAGTGTCATACTCGTCGCCTTCAATCACGAAATATTTCGAATCGTTCAGACGCGCGCCCTGTTCGAAATTTTTCGGCAGCCCGGCAATGAGATAACCTGGTTGGCGTCCCGCTTTCTCCATGATCCACGCAAGCAACGCCGTGGTGGTCGTTTTACCGTGCGTCCCGGTAACGACGAGATTGTGACGGCCTCGCAGGAAATGATTTTTCAGCACTTCCGGCAACGAAAGGTAAAACAGTTTTCTGTTCAGGACGGCTTCCACTTCCGGGTTGCCGCGCTTCATGGCGTTGCCAATTATCACTACGTCGGTATCGGCCGGGATATTCTCCGCGCGATAGCCTTCCTTCGGAACGATGCCCTTCTGCTCGAGAAAGTTTGACATCGGCGGATAAACATTTTCGTCCGAGCCGGTGATTTTAAAACCGCGCTCTTGCAGCGCCGCCGCCACCGACGCCATGGCCGTTCCGCAGATTCCGAGGAAATGAAATTTCTTCGGCGCTTCCTTCACGCGCATTCTTTACGCTGACCCGATGGAAAAACAAACCAAGGATTAACAGAGCAGAGTCATCGCGTTTCGCGACGATCAAATTTTCTTTCGCGCAGTCGTCTTGAAGATGATCGCGGCGATGATGCCGGCGAGCAGCGAGCCAGCGAGAATACCCAGTTTTGCCGTGTTCGCCGGCCGGCCTTCGCCGAATGCGAGCATGGCGATGAACAATGACATGGTGAACCCGATTCCCGCAAGCCACGCGTAGCCGAGCAGGGACCTCCATGAGATCCCGTCGGGCAGTTTCGCAATTCCGGATCTCACTGCAACAAAAGCTGCCGCAGTAATTCCGAGCGGTTTGCCGAGGATTAGGCCGGCCATTACTCCGAACCCGATGCTGGGGTACTGCACCGGTCCACTAATCCTGACTCCGGCATTGGCAAACGCGAACAACGGCATCACCACAAACGCCGAGAAATTGTGCAGCGCATGCTCGAGCCGAAGAATCGGCGCGGTCACGCTTTGACTCGCGTGTTCGAGAGCGAAAAGCGTTTCCTGTTGCCCCTTGCTCGTCAGCACAAGAAGGTCCCCGGTCTCCGTGTGGTCAAATCGATCCAGCAACGCGCGCGCCTTGCGGGAAAACTCAGTCGCGTTTATCCGAGTGTGCGTCGGGATCGTGAACGCCAGCAAAACTCCAGCCACCGTGCCGTGGATGCCGGATTCGTGGACAAAATACCAAAACACCACTCCGACAAGTAAGTATGGCCACAAATGGCGGACTCGGATCGCGTTGAATCCGATCAAGATCAGCAGCAGAACTGCTGCGTTACCGAGCGCGCTCCACGCGATTGCCTCCGAATAAAACAACGCAATCACGATTACCGCTCCCATGTCATCGACAATCGCCAACGCGGTCAAAAATACTTTGGCTCCGATCGGCGCGCGCGGCGCAATCAGCGTCAGCGCGCCCAGGGCAAAGGCGATATCGGTCGCCATCGGGATGCCCCAGCCGCGCGCCCCGATTCCGGTTGTATTGAACATCCAATAAATCGCCGCCGGTACGATCATTCCCCCGATCGCGCCGGCGATCGGCAGCGCGGCCTTTCTCACCGATGCCAGTTCGCCCACAAGCAGCTCGCGCTTAATTTCAAGACCGACCAACAGGAAAAACGCCGCCATTAACGCGTCGTTGATCCACTGGTGCAGCGTCAGCGAAAGCGAGTGATCAACGATGCCAATGGTAAGTGGTATCTGCCAGAGCTGCTCGTAAACATTGGCCAGAGGCGAATTGGCCAGCGCCAGCGCGGCGATTGCGAAGAACAGCAGAATCGAAGCGCCAACCGTCTCGATTTGGAAAAAGCGCTGAAATGTCGTTGGCTGAATTTTCTTCACCACGGTTGCACACGAATGGACACCAACTCTTAAGATGACGAAATCCCCAATGTCGAAATCCGAATCAAATATCGGCGCCCACTGTCGCCCGCTGTAGCGGCGGTCTACTCGGCAAGCCGTAGCTTTATGAAGGCTGCTGACCGCCGACTCTTACGTTAGCCGGATCGGTGGTCTCGGCCGCAAGCGAGCATTTTGAAATCCGGCATCAACGGTGCCGGCCGCAGTATTCACAAATCACCGATCACTGGTCACCGATCACCCATCACTGGGAAATAAGGGCTTACGGGCGCGGCCTTGGAGTAAAGCGAGGCCTCGGGGTCGGCGAACATCTCCCTGTACATGCGGTTGCTGTAGGCGTCGGCGAAGGCGGTACTGTTGTTGTTGCAGTAGCTGTTGAAGTGGCCGTGGCCGTCGGCGTTACTACCGGCGTGTGCGTGGCTGTTGGTGTGGCCGTGGCCGTCGGCGTTATTACCGGCGTGTGCGTGGCTGTTGGTGTGGCCGTGGCCGTCGGCGTTACTACCGGCGTGTGCGTGGCTGTTGGTGTGGCTGTCGCGGTAGCTGTCGTAGTCGCAGTGGGAGTCGGAGTTGGTGAGCCCCCGCCAGCGCAGAAGATTTCCATGTCGGCCGCCGGCGCGCTAGGCTCGTAACCGCCTGCCAGCCAAATTCTGGTTGTGCCGTCGGTGTCCGTGGGGAAGTTGCGCCGCGCGTTTGTGAACATAGGAACCGGCGAGTTTACGGCCCAGGTATCGCTGACAGGGTCGAAAACGTCCACTTCGCTAGAGGGATTGGGCGCAACTCTCCCTCCGCCCATCACCAACATCCTGCCATTGAAGGTTAGCGCGCGCGTCTCACCCGTGGCCCTTGGTATCGCAGTGATGGCGCCAGTCGTGTTACTGGTAGGGTTGAAGCTGAAGGAATTGGTAGTATCGATCACCGTGCCACCGGAGTAATCCGATGCCCCTCCCACGTAGATAATGCCATTTATGGCGCACGTGGGCGCGTACATGATCCCCTCCGGCGTGTTTACTCTCTGTAGCCACTTGGAGCCTACCGCACCATTAGGATCAAACTGCCATATCTGATTGGTGGAGGCTACGTTGATGTTGAACCCACCCAGGATATACAGCTTGTCGTTAGTCACTGCGAACCCACCAGGCAGGATTGTGCCTGCCGCGTTGCCAGGCCAGTTGTCTGCACCGGTGAGCGTGGTCGCGGTGTCCGTCGCGGGGTTATAGAAGAATACGCGCGCTGTGGCAGTGGTCTGCCCGGCAGCAGAACCACCCACACAATAAATATAGGGAGTGCCTGCAACGGCGAGCACGCCACACGCCATATTGTTCATCGTGTTGTCGGGCAAGGTTACACCCATCTGGGTCCAAGTGTTGGAGACGGGTGAGTAGCGGAGCACATGCTGGAAGTCGGAGCCTGCCGTATCTGCGGTACGCCCGCCCATGGTGTAGAAGTTGCCGTCGGTCGGAAACCAAACACCAACCGCTCTGACCAACACCGTAGGCAGGTTCGGGCCAGCTGACCATCCCGATGGCGTGCAACCACCCGAAACATTGACGGCGCCAGTCATGCCAAAG
>QHMS01000207.1 GCA_003217895.1 Verrucomicrobiota bacterium | reverse complement strand
GCCGCCGCCGATGGCGCGCCTGCCAGCAGCCGCTGGTTCCGGTTCAAACAGCGCCGTGTACAGGTATGGAAAGTTCTCCAGCTTCAGTCGCGGAATTTTCTGGCCGATGAAATGTTCGATCGCTTGCAAAGCGGAAACCTCATGACCACTCATCAGCGTGAAGGCGTCGCCCACATTTTGCGCCCGGCCGGTGCGCCCGATGCGATGCACATAATCTTCCGGATGCTCAGGCACGTCGTAGTTGATCACGTGACTCACACCGGCAATATCGAGCCCACGCGATGCAATGTCGGTCGCGACCATCACTTCGTATTTGCCGCTCTTGAAGCCATCCAACGCCTCGATGCGTTCCCGCTGGGTGCGGTTGGAATGTAACACGGCCACCGCGTGCTTTGCGTGCTTAAGAGAATGCGCCACGCGGTCCGCGTTTACTTTCGTCCTGCAAAAAATCAATACGCTGTCGAAATTTGTTCGCTCCAAAAGCGCCATGAGCAAATCGAATTTTTGTTCGGCCGCGACCGGATATAACGCGTGCGTCACCGTTTCCGCCGGCGACCGGCGCACGCCGATTTCAATCAGCGTCGGATCGCGCAACACCCATGCGGCCAGACGTTCGATTTCCGGCGGCAATGTAGCCGAGAACAGTAGCGTTTGTCGCTCCCTCGAGATTTTCTCAACGATGCGGCGCACGTCCGGCAGAAAACCCATATCCAGCATGCGGTCCACTTCATCGAGCACGAGAATTTTCACCTCTTTTAGATTCATCGTCCGCTGTTCGAGCAGATCGAGCAGTCGCCCCGGCGTTGCGACGAGAATGTCCACGCCGCGCTTGAGCGCCTCGCGTTGTTTCCCGTAACCGACTCCACCGTGCACGAGCGCG
>QHMS01000206.1 GCA_003217895.1 Verrucomicrobiota bacterium | reverse complement strand
TCGGCAGAGCGAACGCCGCGGTCTTGCCCGTCCCGGTTTGCGCAGTGCCGATCAAATCCTTTCCGGCTAGAACAATTGGAAAAGCGCGGAGCTGGATCGGCGTTGGCTCGACAAACCCCATCGCCTGAGTTCCGCGCACAACCTCAAGCGAAAGTCCGAAATGATTAAATGACACGGGGATAGCTTAAGGCACAGATGCGCTTTGCGCAGGTTAAAAAGGTTACAAGAGTTACAAGTGGGTTTCTTTTCCAACAGAAGCAAACGAAGGTAACGGAGGTTTTTCGAATCCTCGGCGGAACAGAGTCTTTGTTTCGTTCGCCCGCTCGCGAAAACATTCGGAGTTATCTTCTGTTTAAAATCTTTGGCAGAAAACCCGAAGAAACATGAAAAAGATTGACACGTGCCCGGCGAATCAACTAGGACAGGCATCCCAACCCACTACATCCAATGCAAAAGAAATCCGCTACCCGTTCCGCACCTGCCCGCCGTAGCCTCGGCGAAGGCGGGTTTTTTGATCTACGCGCCTTAATTACTCTCCTTCTTTGCGCAGCCGCTGCTTGTTCCATTTTGGCTGTGCCATTGCTCGCCTTCTTGCGTTCCGAAACGCCAGCGAAAATTTCGCAAGGGACCCTCACGTCCGCAGAGCGCGTGGCCTATCAACGGGCCATCGAGAACGTTTACTGGCGTCACCGCATCTGGCCAAAGGAGCGCCCGGATGCGAAGCCGTCGCTGGATGCCGTGATGTCCCAGGCCCAGATTGAAAAGAAGGTCGCGGATTATCTGCGCAAGTCACAGGCGCTTGAGGACTATTGGCAACGGCCAATTACTGCAGAGCAGTTACAAGCTGAGATGGATCGCATGACGCAGAACACAAAACAGCCAGAGGTATTGCACGAACTATTTGAAGCCCTCGGAAATGATCCGGTTGTCATAGCTGAGTGCCTCGCGAGACCAGCGCTGGCTGACCGCCTGCTAACGAGCTCGTATACCTACGACCAACGCATTCACGGTGAACTAAAACAGCACGCAGCATCTGAGCTACAAGCGCACCCATCGGTCGGGCAGATGAAACAGCTCAGTGGAAATTACAGCGAGGTCGAATTAGTCAAAAGGGACAGCCGCAAAAACGGACAGGGCCTGAAGTTGAACGCCCGCGAGTGGGATGAAACTGTGAAGAGGTTGGCGGCAATGTTTGGAGACAAGGTTGTAGCGGCAGCCCCGAAAGCTTTCGGGGCTGGGCGGCCGACATCCGCCTTAGGCGGACCACCACAGCAACCGGCTAATCAGGGAGCATCGATAACACAGATCCCGACCGGGAAACTCAGTTCACTACAGGAAGATGAGAACCGCTTCTATGCGCTGGCCGTGCTCAATAAAAGCGATAACCGCTTAAAGCTCGCAACAGTGTCTTGGCCAAAGGAACCATTGCAATCCTGGCTGGCAAGAGCGGAAGGCAATGCGTCCACTGCAACCATCGCGATGAACGTCAGCTATGCGCTTCCAAAAATATCCGACGGGGCCGCGTGCATCGATAACACCTGGGCAGCCACCGCTGCTCCACCCGAAGCCCGGGATGAGCACACGGCAATCTGGACCGGCAGTGAGATGATCATATGGGGAGGGCGAAGCAGCAATGCGCTTTTAAGCTCAGGCGCGAAGTATAATCCCGCCACAGATACCTGGACATTTATCAACAGCTCCGGCGCACCCAGCGCCCGAGCGGGCCACACCGCAGTATGGATGGGGACTGAAATGATTGTCTGGGGCGGTGATAGTGAAGGTTTTCCTTCTCGAGTTAACACGGGCGGAAAATACAATCCCGGCACCGATAGCTGGACACCTACGAGCACTACGAATGCGCCTGATGGGCGAGATTCTCACACCGCAGTTTTGGACACCGCCAGCGAAATGATCGTCTGGGGCGGAGTAGATAACAACTTCAATGACCTGAACACCGGCGGGAGATATAATCCCAGCACCGATAGTTGGACCGCTACTACTACGGTTAACGCGCCTTCCGCCCGAGAATTGCATACTGCAATTTGGACCGGGAGTGTAATGATCGTTTGGGGTGGCTTTGATAATTTCAATTTCGTCGATCTGAACACGGGCGGGAGATACAATCCTAACACAGATACCTGGACGCCTACCAGCACGAATAACGTGCCTGATGCACGCGAGAACCACACCGCCGTCTGGACTGGCAGCGAAATGATTGTTTGGGGCGGATTCAATGAGGACTTGTTCCAAGACTTGAATACCGGTGGAAGGTACAATCCCAACACGGACAGTTGGACCGCCACCTCAACCGTCGCGCCAGATGCCCGAGAGCGTCACACGGCAGTGTGGACCGGAAGTGAAATGATCATTTGGGGTGGCTCGACTTTCTTCTCTCAGGATTTTAACACGGGCGGCAGATATAACCCTGGCACAAATAGTTGGACAGCTACCAACACCACCAACGCCCCCGATGCGCGGGACTTGCATACAGCGGTGTGGACTGGCAGCGAAATGATTGTGTGGGGTGGCGTTGGCGGTTTTCCTTCCAACATCGATTTGAACAGCGGCGGCAGGTATGACCCCCTCGCCAACAGTTGGACTGCGACTAACACTTACAACGTGCCCGATCCGCGAAACAGTCACACGACAGTTTGGACTGGTAGCGAGATGATTGTGTGGGGTGGCGTCGGTCAAGGTTTCTTCAACAACGTGTTAAATATCGGAGGAAGATATAATCCTGCTATGGATAGCTGGATCGCGACTAGCACCATGAACGCGCCCGATCCTCGCCGCTCTCACACGGCCGTATGGACTGGCACTGAAATGATCGTTTGGGGCGGAACAGATGGCTTTATCAATTTCAACAGTGGCGGAAGGTACAATCCAGGCACGGACAGCTGGATCGCCACCACCGGCATCGCACCCTATCCACGATACCTGCACACGGCAGTTTGGACTGGAACACAAATGATCATCTGGGGTGGAGATAGCGATGCTGGCCTCTTAAACACGGGCGGTAGGTACAACCCTGTCACGGACATTTGGACAGCTACCAGCACCAACGCCCCCGACGCCCGAGATAACCACACAGCCGTGTGGACAGCCAGTCAGATGATCATCTGGGGCGGAGACGACGCCAATTTCAACAAGTTGAGCACCGGCGGGAGATACGATCCCGCAATGGATAGTTGGACATCCACGAGCACCATCAACGCGCCTTCTGCGCGAGATTTTCATACCGCTGTGTGGACAGCGAGCGAGATGATCGTCTGGGGCGGGGAAGATCAAAATTTTGGCTTTCCGCGGGCCGGCGGGAGATACAATCCGGGCACGGATAGTTGGGTAACCACGAGCCTCACCAACGCCCCCGACGGTCGAGAAGGTCACACAGCAGTTTGGACCGGAACGCAAATGATCATTTGGGGTGGCTCCACTTCCTTCCAGGATGTTAACACGGGTGGCCAATACATTCCTGGCACAAACACCTGGACCGCGACCAGCACCACCAACGCGCCCTCGGCTCGAGACTCTCACACCGCAGTGTGGACAGGAAGTGAAACGGGAAGTGCCATGATCGTCTGGGGCGGAAGTTCCAATGGCGTAGTTGTCAATACCGGCGGGCGGTATTGCGCACAAGGCGCTCCGTCACCTACGCCTACACCAACACCCACGCCTACATCAACACCTACGCCTACACCGAGACCCACACCTCCGCCGAGACCCACTTCCACACCAAGGATGCACCCAACTCCTCCGCCTCGCCCGTAGCGTTTCGCTCGATGTAACGGCGGAAAGCGATAGTTACAACTTAAATCGTACCAGCCAGTCGAATACTTCTGCGCTTTCGCGCAGGTGACAACGCTGTTACCTTCATAGGATTGACAATTCTCTCCAGTTTTGCTGGTGTAACAAGAGTGACTAAGATCCACGCCGTGGCACTTTGCTTGATGTTGGTCTGCGCACTCGCACTCTCTGCGCACGCGACGACCATCATAGTTACCAACACTAACGACAGCGGCGCCGGCTCGTTGCGGCAGGCGCTCGCCATTGCGAACAACGGCGACACGATCGATGCCACCGGGATCGCAGGCGTAATTAGTCTGACCAGTGGCGAGCTACTGGTGGAGACGAGCGTCACGATTAACGGCCCAGGCGCTGACGTGCTGGCCGTTGACGGCAACATGATCAGCCGCGTATTCCGGACCCCTGTTTCAGGTAAAACCATCACGATTTCAGGCTTCACAATCAGGAATGGCCACGCGGGTAACGCCGGTGGCGGCATCGACAATGAGAATAACGACACCTTGGTGATTACCAATTGCATAATCAGCGGCAACACTGCTGGCCTTGGCGGCGGCATGTTCAACGGCGGACCGCTGACCATCGGCAGCACGACTGTTAGCGGCAACTCGGCCGCCAACGGCGGCGGCATCTACAACAGCGGTGGCGGCATGGCGACTATCACTAACAGCACTGTTAGCGGCAACTCGGCTGGTGAGGGCGGCGGCATCTTTAACATTGGGGTATTTGCGATCACTAATAGCACGCTTAGCAATAACTCGGCTTCCCTCGCTGGCGGCGTCTTTAACAACGAAGTGCTTCAGATCGGCGACACGATCTTGAACATGGGCGCATCAGGCGCGAACATTTCTAACTTCGGCACAGTCAAGTCGCTTGGTTACAATCTCAGCAGCGATAGCGGCGGCGGCGCCTTGAATGCCCCTGGCGACCAGATCAACACCGATCCACTACTCGGCCCTCTGCAGAATAATGGCGGCCGCACTTTCACGCATGCGCTGTTACCAGGCAGCCCGGCGATTAACACCGGCAACCCCACCTTTACTCCGCCGCCGTTTAACGACCAGCGCGGGCCGGGCTTTAACCGCGTCGTGAATGGTCGCATCGACAAAGGTTCCTTTGAGGTGCAAGCTGCACCCGGCCCTCAATACCAGATTTATGACATCGGTGTTGTGCAAGTTGGCGACAGTGCTTCACAAGGCTTCGGTGTGTCGCCCGGTGGAATCGCTGTTGGTCGCTCGATACGGATCGCCGGGAGCCAGGCGTTTACGTGGACATTCAAGGGCGGAATCGTCGGCCTGCCAAACCTCGCCGGCCGCAGTTACGCAGTTTCGAACAGCGCGAACGATTTCGGGATCGCAGTGGGTACCGCCGCCACAACTCTTTTTGGCTCGAGCCGTCTGCCAGTCATCTGGGACCACGGCGCGCTTTCACAGTTGCCATTGCCGCCTGGCGAGACGCTTGGAGACGCCAATTCCGTGAACGGATTGAATATCGCGGTCGGCTCCTGTGATAGCGGAAGCTTGCAGCGCGGCGTGATCTACAGCGACGGCGGCGCGTCGATCATTACGCAGACAACCAGTAACGGAAGTTACTTTCTCACTGCATTCGGTATCAACGATGCAAGGCGCGTCGTCGGCCAGGGCATCGACCCGCAAAATGCCGCGCGCAACGTAGGCATTGTTTATGACATCGGCCAGGATATGGCTTTCGAAGTAGGCGCCTTGCCGGGAATGAACGGCGCGCTTGCGTTCGGCGTGGGTAACAGCGGCTTTGTTGTGGGATCGAGCATGTTGAACCAAGGCTCGGGCTTGCCATTCATCTGGTCGGGCAAGAATGGAATTATGGCCATTCCGCTGGCGACGGGCACAACACAAGGGAGCGCGCGTGCGGTGAACTCGGCCGGCTGGGTAGTCGGCAACGATTCATCAGCCTTCTCGATTCCATTTCTTTATGATGGCACAAACACCTACCGCCTTGGCGATTTAATTCCTCCTAATTCCGGTTGGGACCTATTGATGAACACTTCCTCATCAGCGCTTGGCATTAGCGAAGGCGGGATCATCGTCGGCACAGGTGTTCACAATGGCGATACTCACGCCTATGCGATGGTGCCAGTCGCGCCAAGTCCGACACCAACGGCTACCGCTACTGTTACGCCAACTACTACTCCTAGCGCCACACCAACACCTATGTCAACAGCAACGCCCACAGCTACAGCTACGCCTACCCCAAGACCTAGTCCAACAGCAAGACCGAGCCCGGCCCCAAGACCTCGTCCCACCGCTGCGCCACGGCCGACGCCGTAGCTACCTCGCGGAAGTTAGAGCTGAAGAGTTACCGCCAAAATCTGCTCCTTTGTCTTCCTGTAGCTTAGTGTTCATTCGTGGTTAAAGGAAGCTTCATTCGGCTTGCCGTCTCCGATGCGCAGCAGCAGGTTTAACATGACGGCAAGCACAGTAGCCAAGGTTAGCGCGGAACCGAACAACGGTCGCAGCCATGGAACGACCTGAGCATATAACTCAGGCACCGCTTGAAGACTCAGGCCAAAAATCAATGGAATACCGATCACGAAGGTTTTTCGCGTGTCCGGTTTCGAACTCAAAATGATTTGGAGACTGGACACGATCATGAAGCTCGCGACAAACACGATGATCGCGCCCATTACCGGCGTGGGCATGATGGAAAGCACAGCACTTAGTTTTGGCGAGAACCCGAGCAAAATGAAAAGTCCGCCGGCGCCGAACCCGATCCAGCGGCTGGTCGCGCCGGTTGCATTGCTCAATGCCACGTTACTCGCCGAAGTGTCGGATGCCACGCCTCCAAAAACTCCGGAGGCAGTGACCGCGATCGCGTCCGCCATCAAGCCGTCGCCAATGCGTCGGATATCGGGACGCGACCATTGTGCATCGTTGATTTTTTCGCAGAGAATGAGGTTTCCGAAGAACTTGAGCGCGTCGCAAATCGAGACGATGGCCCAAGCATTCCGCGCATTAACGGCAGTCCACCCAGCCAAGCCGCTTCCACAGACGCGCCGAAAAAATTGGGTCCACACAAGTTTGGACAGAGAAAACCGGAACCGATCCCGCGCCAGCGCATCGCCTGTACGATGGTGCCGAGACCGCAGGCGATCATGGTTAACGCCACCACCGCGCGCACCTGGTCGAAACTACCGCCGATTTCCCTTATAAGAACGACCGGCAACACCAGCGTGCTCGACATCAAAAAGATGTGTTGCACCGCCAACACGGCCAGCTCGAACGCAGGCGGCTTCTCATCCACCCAGTAAACCAGCCCGGCAGGTCGCCTCGCCATCCGTGTTACTGCTGAACTACTCTCTTAAATAGCGCTGTCATGTTGAGCGAAGCGAAACATCTTTGGTCGATTTCCCTTGGGGACCGCCAATGGTTTGCATCCCAACAGATGCCCACCAAGTCGCGAACAGATGTCCACCTTGCAGACGGCAGATTGGTAGCATCGCAAGGCTCCCGTTACGAAACCAAAAGCGACGCCTGGGAATTTGCGTCGCCCGAACCAAAAAGGCAAACCCTGGCGACCCGGCAGGTGGAAGGCGGCGTCCAGTCGCACTAAGGCGTAGTAAATGTCCTGTCGCTGCCCATTCTGGTGCCCGCACTGTTCGTAGCCACGATTCGGAAATGATAGGTCGTATGGGTAGTTAGGCTGCTGATGTTCGCAGCAATATTCCGGTAGGTATTGCCAGTCTGACTCTGCATGGCTGTAGTGTGGCCGTAACTGGTCGTCGTGCCATACTGGAAAGAGACAGTCGTCGTCAACCCATGTGGATCGAGTGAGCCATTCAATGTCGCTGATGAACTCGTTACGTTAGTTGCCGAACTCGTGGTCACTACGGGAGCGCCGGTGGCGGTAAGCGTGGTAAAGGTCTTGTCGCTGCCCATCGTGGTGCCGGAGCTGTCACTGCGACTCTGGGGAGCGGTCGTGAGGCCGTAGCTCGTCGTGGTGCCATATTGGAAGTGAACACTCGTAGTTAATCCATGTGGATCGACCAAGCCATTGAGCGTTGCTGAAAAACTCGCAATCAATGTGGCTGGATTAGTTATGACGACAGGGGCGCCGGTGGTGCTGAGTGTGGTAAATGTCCTGTCGCTACCCATCCTCGTGTCGGCGCTGTTGGTGGCTACAATTCGGAAATGGTAAGTGGCGCTCGCCATTAAGCCGCTAATATTTGCGGTCACGTTCCGATACGTGTTTCCGGTTTGAGTCTGCATGGATGTGGTTGAGCCGTAGCTAGTCGTGGTCCCATACTGGAAAGAGACAATCGTGGTCAATCCATGCGGATCGAGCGAGCCATTTAGCGCTGCTGAAAAGCTCGCGATCAAGGTGGCCGCACTAGTTGAAACGACCGGCGGCCCGGTCGCGCTGAGCGTGGTAAATGTCCTGTCGCTTCCAAAGCTAGTGCCGCCGTTGTTGTGAGCTACGATTCGAAAATGATACGTGGTGCTCGCGTTTAAGCCGCTGATGTTTGCACTGACAGCCTGGACGGTGTTCCCGCTCTTAGTCTGCGTCGCAGTCGTCGAGCCGTAGCTGGTCGTGAGCCCATATTGGAAAGAAACAGTCGTGGTTGTCCCACGTGGATTGAGTGAGCCATTGAGCGTGGCGGAAAAGCTTGCGACGTTGGTCGCCGCATTGGTCGTAACAGCCGGGGTGGGAGTTGGCGACG
>QHMS01000319.1 GCA_003217895.1 Verrucomicrobiota bacterium | reverse complement strand
TGTGAATGCCGTTACTGGCTCCAGCAAAGAGTGCGGTATCTTTGATGCAGAAGGCAAGAACCAGCTCTTGATTAAGCAATGTGTTATTCGCATCGGTTTTTACCCAGTTATCCCCATGATCGCTCGAACGGTAAATTCCGTCACCATCTGTCCCCGCGAATACGTACGCTCCAAAAGATATCAGGCTGCGGATATCTTTACCGATCGGCAGCCCCGAGGCAGCGGGGCCCCAATTCGCTCCGCCGTTCGTGCTCTTGTACACTCCTACTGCATCTGCGGGAGTGCCGGCGAATAGATTGGTTCCGTCGAACAACAAAGACCGGATGCCCCCATGGCCAAGGCCATTACTGACATCGATCCAGGTCGCTCCAAAGTCAGCCGATTTGAAAACTTTGTTATTGGATCCCAGATAGATGATCTCGCCATTCGAAGAAAGAGAATACGCTCCATTCGAAAACAGGCTAAAGTCCCAAGTTTCGCCGTTATCCGTAGAAGTCTCTATGCCTACATTCTCCGCGGCAAAGAGTTTGGTCCCGGCCCGGGCGAAAGAGCTTACTCCCGTTAAGGCAAACTGCTCAACGACATCCCATGAGGCACCGTCATCGGTCGATCTCCAGATGAAATTATCCTCAGCCACTATGATCGCGTTATCGCTGACAATTATTTTCCCTCCGTTTTCTATGGGTGACGATACTACTTGCCATGTGTTGCCGTTATCGGTCGATCGCCATACGCCGTTACCGCCAAGACCAAGGCCAACGGTGGCGTAAATAGAACTGCCTTTTATCGCAAATGCCTCCACTATTTTGCCGCCAAGACCGCTGGTAGGACTCCAGGAGGTCCCATTGTCTGTGGATTTGAAAACATTGTTAAAGCCCGGACAGCCGCTAGACGTGGCAGCTAACACGCTTCCACCCGAAGCGATAATATCCCGGACTGCGGTACGCTCGATGCCGTTATTTGCCGCGACCCAGTTCAGTCCATCGTCGGTTGATTTGTATATTCCCTGAGTGTCTGTCCCTGCATAAACGACGCTATTCGCCTTGTAAATAACGCTGACATTTAATCCTGGCGGTCCGCCGGTCTTTTCCCATGGTGCGGTGGCTCCGTTGCCAGAGTTATCGTCGGCAGCGCATGCGGCGGCAGGTGTCTTGTGAAGGGCCAGAATCGGGACTATTACGACCACGGCGGCGAGAGAGATTGCGAGGCGCTTCTTTTTCATGATCTCCAGGTTGAGCGGCATTAAAGAATCGTTTGAAGTGCACAAGCGGCAGGCAACCTGCCGACTTCTACCTGAAGACGTTGGTAACAGTATTGTTACCTATCTGAGCGGGTTGGACTGAGACCGTGGACAGCGGAACTAGCTTTTGTTTTGCCAGGAATTCGGGATGCACCCGGACAACGAGCACTTCTTCGTAATAGCTGCGATTGAAGATTCCAATGTGAACCCTGTTTGGCAGACATTTCATGCAGCGCCAGAGATAATCGTGGTCCAGATCGTCGCTCGAGCCAGTAGTCGCCGAGAGATTGATCGTGCTGCGGCTTTGTAGGATCCAGCCGCATTGCTGTAGCAGTGCGTCGATCTTCTCGCGCGCGAGCTCTTCGGGGGACGACATGGAGGCGCGAAGAATAGCAGAAAATTAGCTCTGGGAGGAGAGAAAAGTTGATTGCTGACCAACAGCAACCGCGGAAAGCCTAGATCGAGCGCACGCGCAAAACCTCGTGCAAAACGCCGAACGCTACTTGCTCAACAACTTCTTTTCGCAGCGGCGAGCTCTTTGAGTTTGTCTGCGCCGACCCTCGATCGAGCAGACTCGCCGCAACATCCACCCGTTTACCAATAGCGATAATACCCACGGGGACCGGCAACCCAAACGCGGTGCCCGTAGTAGCCGCCGAGATGATGATATCGGTAATAATGGCCGTGGTAACGATATCGGTAGTGGCGCCCGTGATAGTAATAAGCCGAAGCCGTCGCCGGAATAAGACACGCAACGCCGAGCACCATCGCAAATACTAGCTGTAGCAGATTTTTCATAGGTTTCTGTGACACTAATTTAACGCGAGGACTGTTTTGTTGTCGCGGAATATTTACGGCCCTTTTTTCTCCTGGTGCATGCAGCAAGTGCACCGTCTTATTTTGTCGCGGTTTATGCGGTTTGGTTGCACTAGCGACCTCCGCGTCGGTTCGTGCAGAACTGCGCTACTTGCTCAACAACTTCTTTTTCGCAGCGGCGAGTTCTTTGAGTTTTCCTTCATCCACTGTCGGATACGCCAGGTCGAGTGAGGCAAGGGTTTCGATCACTGCCGCGGCAACGACAACACGGGTAAACCATTTGTTGTCCGCCGGCACCACATACCACGGCGCGTCCTTCGTCGCGGTTTCCTGAATCATTTCTTCGTACGCTTCCATGTAATCGTCCCAGAAATCGCGTTCATTGGCGTCATTCGACGAGAACTTCCAATTTTTCAGCGGATCATCGATTCGGTCAAGGAACCGTTGTTTCTGTTCCTTCTTGGAAACGTGAAGGA
>QHMS01000204.1 GCA_003217895.1 Verrucomicrobiota bacterium | reverse complement strand
CAAATTGAATAGCGCGTGCGAACGCGCATCGGATGCGCTGGAAAAATATCAACAGCAGCTCAAGCAGAAGCTGCCCACGCTTTCCCAACAGACTGCCCTTGGTCGCGACGCTTACATTTGGTTCTTGCGGAATGTCGCGCTGATGCCGTTCATGCCGGAGGAACTTCTGGCGATGGGAAAACAGGAATGGAATCGCGCAGTCGCGTTCGAAGCTTACGAGAAGAACCGGAACAAGGACGT